>JAIEKC010000473.1:0-3854 GCA_029064505.1 Acetatifactor sp. | reverse complement strand
CAGGAAAATGAAAAGCTATCTCAGTCTGATCCCTATTTCCGCCCGGGTCCGCAGGAAGCAGAGCAGATTGATCCTTGTATGTATCATTCTGGCGGTTTTCCTTGTGACGACGATCTTTTCCCTGGCGGAAGCTGCTGTCCGGACGCAGACCGCGGCTTCCCTGGAGAAAGCGGGTGAATGGCATATCCGGCTGAGCGGGATAGACGAAGATGCGGCGGAACGGATCGCGGAGTCGCCGGATGTGGACGTTTCCTCCTGGTATGATGTCCTGAATCTGGATGATGACCTGAATATGGATAAGGAATATTATATCAATGGTATGCGGACGGCGCTGTGCGGTATCAATGAAGCGTTTATCGGAAATATTATGCACTACTTTTCAGAGGGAGCACATTTAGACAGCGAAAATGCAGTGATCCTGACGGAGAATGCGAAGGAACTTCTGGGAGTGGATACAGGAGACAGCATTATCCTGAACACGCCTGCAGGGGATCATACCTTCGTCATATCGGGATTCCGCATCAATGGCGATCATGGGCAGTATGAAAGCTCCAATGGCGGAGAGAGCAGTGCGCTGCTGGTAGGACTGGCGGGAAATGACCGGGTCGGAGCCTTTATGGATATTGACACGTTCCGTGAGATCTGCGGAGAAAACGGCGAGACGGGAGATCCTCAGTACTATATTCAGTTTGGGGAAAAGGTCAGGCTGAGAGAGGCCATAGAAAAGCTTCAGGAAGAGTACGGAATATCGGACAAAGATGTGCACTATAATACTCTTCTCATGGCAGCCTACGGTATCTCGAATAATTCCTATATCCAGACTGTTTATCCTCTTATGGCGGCGTTGTTTCTGATGATCCTTGCGGCGGGTATCCTGATGATCTCCAGCAGCATGAACAGTAATGTGGCTCAGAGGATGCAGTTTTTCGGGATGCTCCGCTGTATCGGCGCCAGCAGGAGCCAGATCATCCGTTTTGTCCGGCTGGAAGCGCTGAACTGGTGTAAAACTGCCGTGCCCACAGGGTGTGCTCTTGGAACTGTGATGGTATGGATCATCACTCTGTGCCTGAGAAATCTTGTGGGAGGCGAAGCATCGGATATGCCCTATATTGTGAGTACAACGGGGATTCTGTGCGGTGCGGCGGTGGGAGTGCTCACCGTATTCCTGGCGGCGCAGGTTCCGGCAAAGCGGGCATCCAAAGCGTCTCCTGTGGCGGCGGTGTCGGGAAATGCGGGGGATCTGAAAAATATAAAGCATGCCGCAAGCGATCGTCTGGGCCGGATAGAGACGGCGCTGGGCGTTCACCATGCCGTGGCATCGAAGAAGAACCTGCTGCTGATGACCGGCTCCTTTGCCCTAAGCATCATTCTGTTTCTGTGTTTTTCCGTGCTGATCGCACTGGTGGATTGCCTGCTGCCCCAGAAGGCCTCTGCTCCAGATATTGATATCGTCAGCAATGATATTACTAATTCCATCGATCCGGCGCTTGTGGAGGCCATCGGGGCTTTGGATGGTGTGGCCCACGCATACGGCAGAAGCCTCTGCAATGAGGTTCCTGCGGAGCTGATCCTCCATGAACCGGCGGAAGCCGGAAGCGAAGGCGGAGAACTGGCCGGAACGGTGGATCTGATATCCTACAGTGAATATCAGATGGAACTACTGGTGAAAGACACTGATCTGAGAAAAGGCAGCGATATCGGAAGAATGTGGGAAGGCAGCAGCTGCGCACTGGCCATCTGGGACAGGGATATGCTTCTGGAGATCGGAGATATGGTCCGCATAGGAGAGGAAGAGCTGGAAATAGTGGGATTGCTGAAATATAACCCTTTCTCCAACAGCGGCAGTACAGACGGAAGGACAATACTCATTACTTCCGAGGAAACGTTCCGACGGATCACCGGAGTGACGGATTACGCTATTGTGGAGGCACAGTTCGAAAGCCGGTCAATGGAGGACAGCAATGCCGCTGTGGCGGAGATCGCCAGACTGTCCAGAGAGTATGATTTCCGGGACAGGCGGGAAGAAGCGATCAACAACATGTATCTGATGTTCATGGTATTTGCTTACGGATTTGTCTTACTCATAGCGTTTATCGCCTTATTAAATATCGTAAACAGTATCTCCATGAGCGTGTCCGCCCGGATCAACCAGTATGGAGCCATGCGGGCCATTGGAATGAGCGTGGGACAGATCACGAGGATGATCGCGGCGGAAGCTCTTACCTATTCGACAGTGGGCTTTATCGTGGGGTGCGGGCTTGGTCTGCCGCTGAGCAAATGGATGTTTGACGGTCTGGTAACTTCGCACTTTTACTATATGTTCTGGAGTGTACCTGTGGGACAGATCGGGGTGATACTGGTCTTTGTCCTGGCTGCATCTCTGGCTGCGATCTATGTGCCGGCGAAACGGATCCGGAATATGGTGGTGACGGAGACCATCAACGAATTGTAGAGCCCTATGCGGTTTGGAGTATAGTTCCTTAGAGCGTATTTGAAAAATGCTTGCTGCCAAATGAGCGTCACAATTTGTGGGAGATGAAATCATCTTATGGATGATTCGCCAAATGAAGGAGACGCAGCGGGCTGCGTTGACTGAATCAGGTGCAAATATTGCGCAAAGTGGGGCGTGCAGATGGCAGGAATGATTTTCCATACACGCTCTGCAATTTCTTAGCAATTTCTTAGGAAATAATTAGGATATCATTAGGATAGAAGATACAGTTCGGATGTGCTTTCTGAGTATACTTAAGACAGATCAGAACGCTGCCGCTGTGATTTACAGGCTGTCAGTCGGGAACTGACAGCCTTTCTGCGGTGTGACGGGCATGATGTCAGTCTGTGCAGGGTGTATGCTGCGGCCGGTATGGCGCTGTTTTGATCATCTATCATACGAGGAGGCATATGAAATGACGGGACATTTGAAAAAAGAATGGAAGAGGAGGCTGGTGCTGCTGGTGGATGCACTGCTCCTTGCGGGAAGCATAACGGGCTGCGGCCGGCAGGGAGCTTCCGGTGATGACGGCATCGGAAGTCCGGAAAGAGGAGCCTGGCTGGAAAAGGAGGTGTCTCCCACGGGCATACCCCAGGGAGTTGTGCCGAAACAACTGTGTACAGTGGATGATAAAGTACATTTGGTGACTGCGGCTGAAGGGGACGGAGGATTTCGACTTCAGGAATGGGAGCTTCAGGAGGATTCTTTTACGGAGGTTACGGCGGATTGGCTGTCAGATTTCGTCATTCCGGGAGAATCCTGGGCGGATATTTCCCTGATGCGGGACGGGAACGGCGTGCAGTATCTGTATTACGATCTGCCCGGCGGCGGGGACGGTTACAGGGGATATCTCTGGCGGGGCAGTGGTGCCGAAGCGAAGGAAATCACACCTGAAAAGTGGACGGTGGTCAATCAGGAATATGGGAGTTACGAATACATCAACGGTATAGCTGCGCTGGACAACGGCAGCCTGGTGGCAGCCACCTGGCTTTCCGCGGACCGGATCAACGGTGAGGACGGAAGCCTGCTGGACAGTTTACCCATTACCGGTTATTATGACGGGAAAATGGTCACGGACGGCGAAAATGTATATCTGTGTTCCGCCGGTACCACCGGGAGTATTAACGGATTGGAGAAATGGGCGGGGGGAAGCATAAAGGATGCAGAGACGATTCCTCTGGGACAGAACTCTGCTTTCAGCCCCAAGTTCTGCGCATTGCCGGACGGGACATTGATTTCGGCGGATAGCGAAGGTATTTTCAGATGTGAAGCGGGGACAAAGGACTGGAAAAAGCTGTTGTCGGGAATGGAGACCGGCTTCTCGCTGTCAGATATCTGGTGCACGGATCTGACGGCTCTGCAG
>JAIEKC010000472.1:0-2450 GCA_029064505.1 Acetatifactor sp. | reverse complement strand
ATCAGAAACCGGGAGATTGGATTTATTTTTCAGGGTTTTAACCTGATTCCCAATCTTACAGCCATTGAGAATGTGGAGCTGCCTTTGATCTACAGGGGGGTGGGGAAAGCGCAGCGCATGGAACTGTCGAAAAAGGCTTTGAAAAAGGTAGGGCTGGAACACCGCATGGATCATAAACCGGCGGAGATGTCCGGAGGCCAGCAGCAGAGAGTGGCCATTGCCAGAGCCATTGCCCAGGCGCCGCCCATTATCCTTGCCGATGAGCCTACCGGCAATCTGGATTCCCATTCCACGCAGGAGATCATGGGAATTCTGAAGGAATTATATGAAGAGGGAAGAACCGTGATACTGATCACTCATGACAATGAGATTGCCGCTAAGGCAAAACGGGTGATCAAGATCAGGGACGGACATATTGAAGCGGACACCGCAGGTACGGGAGAGGTGTCTGACGGCACGGCGGACGGAAATGTCGCTGCCGGCCGGAATCCCGCACAGGAAGCCGTGGAACCGACTGCCCCGGACGGCGATTGAATATCAACAGCGCCGGCCTGTCCGGAACCCGGAGCATATACGGACGCTTACGCGTCGGGGAATGCTTCTTTTGTCCGGAGGACCGATCAGGCAGATATGGCGTTCGAATACATATTGAAATGTGCTGCAATGGATAGAGAAAGGAAAGAGGAGTATGAAAAAGAAGGATAAGAACAAAGAGGCGGCTGTCACGGAACCGGGCGCGGAGGTAAGAGCATCCAAACCTAAGAAAAAGAGGAAAAAGGCACCTGTTATCGTTGCTGCCCTGGTCGTTGCCGTCATTGTGATCAGAGCAGTGGCGTGTTCGTCAGGTGACAGTGCGGGCGCTGTGGTGACTGTCACCAACGCGGTCAGAGGGGATCTGCAGGAGAGTATCAGCACCAGCGGCACAGTGAAAAGTGAGGAGGTAAGCGTGATCTTCGCTCCTGTGAGCGGTATTCTGGAGTCCGTGAATGTAGCGGCGGGAGATGCCGTGGAAGCGGGCGACCTGCTGGCAACTTACAATGTGGCGCGGCTGGAAAGCAGTATGCGCCAGTCGGAGCTGCAATACGAGAAGAGCAATGCGAACTATAACAGCGTCATGGCTGACAATGCCCAAAATCAGGCGAAACTGAATGAGGCAACGGTCAATCTGGATGTGCTGAACCGTCAGATCGCAGATACAAAGGACTATATCAGAAGTCTGCAGAATGAGTTGAGTGAGAGCCAGAGACACACCAGCAACGCGCTGGCGGAGGAGAGCATGAATCTGACGAACTCTCTGCGGGACAGATCCGGTGAGCTGGAAGACTTACAGGCGGATCTGCGGGAATTGCAGACAGAGCTGGAGGAAATACGGTCATCGCAGAGAACCACGGACCCGCAGGGGACATCGGGAGCAACGGAAGTTGATCAGGGCACGTCAGGGGCATCGGACGGAGCAGCGGAAACAGGGCAGGACGGATCTGAGGCAGCTGCCGGACAGGACACGACAGGTACGCCCGCGGCCCCGCAGGATCCTGTAGACACCTCTCAGCTTGAGGCGCAGATTGCAGAGCTTCGAAATAAGATTGCAGAGAAAGAAAAGGAAATCTCCGATATCAACGCGGCCATCACCCACAATGGTTATGCAGCTTCAACGGCCAATAACTCAGACTATGTGGCGGAACTTCAGCAGAAGATCGCAGACGCACAGGATCAGCTGCAGCACTATGAGACCTATAAATCCGAGATGCAGGGTCAGAAGAGTTCAACGGAAAATTCCGTTCTGGATTCCTATGACAGGACTTCCTACAATGCGGATAAGGAGATTGCAAGTATTACTTATCAGGAGACGGAAGAGGACTATAATCAGGCAAAAGACGGTATCTGTGCGGAATATACGGGTATTATCACGGAGTGCACCGCAGTCTCCGGTTCCGGGGTGAGCAGCGGGGCGCATCTGATGACGCTGGAAAGCAGCGAGAATGTGAAAGTCGCATTTTCCGCTTCCAAATATGATTTGGAAAAGCTGGAGATCGGACAGAAGGTGGATGTGACCATTTCAGGAAATGTCTATGAGGGAGAGATCAGCAAGATCAACCGGATGGCGGAGGCAAACGCCTCAAATACACCGATGGTGGGCGTGGAGGTGCATCTGCTGGCGCCGGATGACAGGATCATACTGGGTATGGACGCGAAGCTTATAGTATACACCAAGAAGGCGGAGAATACCCTGATGGTTCCCGTGGAAGCCATCAACGCCGATAAAGAAGGCGATTTCCTGTATGCGGTGGAAGAGGGAATTGTGGTGAAGAAGCCCATTGTCTGTGGAATATCCACCGATATATATACAGAAGTGCTGGAGGGTATCACGGAAGAAGATGTGATCATAGTGACCTCCTATACAAACCTGGAAGAAGGTATGCCTGTAACGGTATTGCCGGCACAATAACCTC
>JAIEKC010000471.1:0-2450 GCA_029064505.1 Acetatifactor sp. | reverse complement strand
AAAATCAGATAGCAGGACAGATCCTGATGACCAAGAACACGATCGTGGACAATCTGAACCGTTATAATGCCCACAACACATTTTCCGAACTGTTGAAGATGGGAGTCATCCCCATTGTAAATGAGAATGATACCATTGCTACGTATGAGATAGAGATAGGAGACAATGACACCCTGTCGGCGATCGTAGCGGCGCTGGTGGGAGCCGACCTGCTGATCCTGCTTTCCGATATAGACGGTTTATACACGGACGATCCCAGAAAGAATCCGGATGCGGAATTCATCGAGCAGGTGGATGAACTGACGGAAGAATATCTGGGCATGGGCAAGGAGAGTACCGGAAGTAGCGTGGGGACCGGAGGCATGAACACGAAGCTCATCGCGGCCAGGATCGCCACCAGATCCGGTGCGGATATGATCATCGCCAACAGCAGGGATATCGGTGTCCTGCACAGGATACTGGCGGGAGAACATGAAGGCACTTTGTTTGTGGCACACAGTGATGAGAACTTTGACCTCCCGGACTTTGTACATAGTCTTCACAACAGTTGATCCGGTAAAAGGTTCAGAAAGACGGCAGACGGTTTCACCGGTATAAAAATGCGCACAATGAGGAAGGAGCAGGAATATCCGAATGAATATGGATGAAAGAACAGCCCGGATAAACGAACTGTATCATAAATCCCAAAAGGAGGGACTGACCCAGGCGGAGAAGGAGGAACAGGCACAGCTTCGCAGAGAGTATGTGGCAAGTATCCGCGCCAATCTCAGGGGACAGCTGGACAATATCGTCATAGAACATCCCGACGGCAGCCAGGAGAAGCTGAGTGACCGGAGGAAGGGACACATATAAATGGGAGGTGCTGCATGGGGATATATTTAAATCCGGGAAATGATGGTTTTACAGAAGCGATCCGTTCCGAAATTTATGTGGATAAGACAGGGTTGATCACATACACGAACAAATATTTAAGTACAGAGCAAAAATTTATTTGCGTCAGCAGACCGAGACGCTTCGGAAAATCAATGGCACTGAAAATGCTTGCTGCCTATTACAGCTGTGGCTGTGATTCGAGGCAGCTGTTTGCAGGGTTAAAAATAGAAAGGGATTCTGCTTTTGAGGAACATCTGAATCAATATGATGTCATTTTCCTGAATATGCAGCAGTTTCTGATCGGCGCAAAAAATAAGGGTGTGACAGATTATCTGGAACAGGAAGTTCTTGAAGAACTGCTGGAGGAATATGGGATTTATATTAAGAGGCCGGATATCGGACTTGCTGATGCATTGAGAAAGATATATGCAAAAACAGGGAAAAAATTTGTTTTTCTGTTTGACGAGTGGGATTGTATAATGCGTGAACGGCAGGATTCGGAAGAATTACAAAAGCAGTATCTTGATTTCCTGCGGAATTTATTAAAGGATCAGCCTTATGTTGCGCTTGCGTATATGACAGGGATTCTTCCCGTTAAAAAATACGGACAGCATTCCGCATTGAATATGTTTTGGGAATATTCGATGACGGATCAGTTTGATTTTGAAGAGTACACCGGTTTTACCGAGAGGGAAGTAAAGGAACTGTGCAGACGGTATGCTATGGACTTTGACGAAATAAGCAGTTGGTATGACGGTTATCGGTTCAGGAAGTTTAAGCATGTTTATAATCCCAGATCTGTTGTGGCGGCGGTGAAATGCGGTTATTTTTCTAATTATTGGACGGCCACCGAGACTTACGAGGCATTAAAAATTTATATGGATATGGATTTTGACGGGCTTCGGTCAGACATTGTGCGGATGCTTGGCGGTGAATGTGTCAGGGTAAATACACTGAGCTTTCAGAATGATATGCATACATTCAAGACAAAAGATGATGTACTGACACTTTTGATCCATCTGGGATATCTTGGATTTGATGCCGGGGAGAAAACAGCTTTTATACCCAATAAGGAGATCATCGGAGAATTTGAAAACGCGATGAGCGTTGGTGGGTGGTCAGAGGTTATGAGTGTCCTGAGAGCATCCGAGAAGCTGCTGGAAGATACGCTCCGCTGTGATGAAAAAAGTGTAGCGGAGGGACTTGACAGAGCTCATGGTGAGGTGGCATTTATCCTGACTTATAATGATGAAAATACACTTGGATGCGCTATTGTCCTTGCGTATTACAGTGCGAGGAAGGATTATAAAATAATTCGGGAGTTACCTGCGGGATGTGGTTTTGCGGATGTGGTATTTCTGCCGCTGCGCTCTGACGGGAGACCTGCGCTTGTGATTGAATTGAAGTATGACAAGTCCGCCGACACTGCAATAAAGCAGATCAAAGACAGGAGATATATTCAGGCTCTGGAGGGCTATTCGGGAGAGGTTCTGTTGATCGGGATAAACTATGACAGAAATGATAAGAATAAACCGCACAGTTGTGTGATTGAAAAACTGGTTTGCGGTGTTGGATAT
>JAIEKC010000470.1:0-3351 GCA_029064505.1 Acetatifactor sp. | reverse complement strand
CTACGGTGACCAAATTGGGGCGCAGCAGGCCGCGAAGTGGGACGTGCAGACCAAGGAAATGATTTTTCAAACACGTTCTAGGGTGTCACACCGGAAATGAGTGCTCCCTTATTCGCTGTCGCCCGTCACCGTTACATTTACCTGCTGCAGGTTATGGATATTTTTCACCTTCATCCCATACTTCCCGTGCGCTTTTACATTCTCAAGATATACATTCTTAAAAGGCATCTCCGGAAGTCCGCACATATAGACGGCGGTTCCTCCCAATGTCTCCAGTGTGATATCCTTAAAGAAAATCCCATCCACAACAGGGGTTCCGTCATTCACCTCCGCAGGCGTATCCGCGTCAAAAATCTCAGCGCCGTAGAACCCGTCAATGTAAAGGGCGCCGCGGAACCACCGTGTTTCGCCGATCTCCGTATCATGATTGACAAGGGAACAGTTTTCATAATGTATATTCTTAATGTATGCGCCCCGTCCGCGTATCGCCTTTATGCTTGCTATGCTGAACACATTCTCAAAGCTGCAGTTACGGACGAAGACATCCTTTACGCCGCCCGACATTTCGCTGCCCATGGCAACGCCGAAACCGCTCTTGAAAGTACAGTTTTCGATCACAATATTTTCGGAGGGGATCCCGACTCTCCGTCCTTCCTCATCCCTGCCCGATTTCACCGCGATACAGTCATCCTGGCTGGCGATAAGGGAATTCAGCACTTTTACATTTCGGCAGGCGTCAATATCGATCCCGTCACAATTGTGCATTTCATATTTTATTCCATTTTCATCATACTTTGTATGTATCTCCACGTCTTCGATCAGCACATTACGGCAGTAGATCAGATGCAGGCACCAGGCCGGGGACTGCCGTATTTTGACACCCCGTATTGTGACATTATCCGTATTTCGGATACATACCGCACGTCCCCGCTTATGCTTTGCATCCGCCAGTTCCGCTTTAAATAATGCCCGGCCATTAGCATTGATCTCGCCGCTGCCCTCGATCGTAATATTTTCGTGAGGCGCTCCGTCCGTATTGATCAGGCTTGCATAGCACAATTGATCCAGTCCTTCATAGGGATAACCCATAATGGGAAAATCGTCCGTATTTCCGCTGCCCATAAGCTTTCCGTCAACACGAAGGGTGAGATCGCTTTTCAGGAATAATGCGCCTGTGATGAACTCCCCCTGGGGAATGTAGACTGTGGATCCCTTTTCGCATAAATCTATGGCTTTTTGTATTTCCTTTGTGCACACCTTTTTGCTGTTCGGCACTGCGCCGTAATCGGTAATATTGTAGACCTTCATTTTGACATCTCCTCCTGTTCCGCCTCCGCACGAAGACAGCTTTTTCAATTACCTCTGCGGCAGTTTGCACAGCCTCCGAATGGGTCCGCCGCACATTTTCTACAGTTCCTTATTCCTCGAAAGAAAGTATGGTAAGAGAATGAGGCGCAAACAAATATGGGAATGCATTTTCCTTTATCATAAATATCTCTTCCTGCGGTACAATGCGTTCCGGCTCTTCAAAGGTATTTGTTTCATCCAGTCCATAGCCTTTCAGACTGGTAACCGTTACCATGTCCTTTCTCTCTCCATCCAGAGACACCAGAACTTCCTTTTCCTCCCCGGTGAGATTCACCGCTTTCACTATGGTTCTGCCACAGCTTTTATCCACACTGGCCGTCACATACAATTCTTCCAACTGCGGCAGCGGGTCAACCGTATCATTGTAAAGTTCACCGTTGACCCATGTCCTGATCTTTCTGCCGCCCACCTCCAGCTCCAGAAAATATTCCCTGTCCTCCACATGAAAGATCCTCTGTGAGATCGTGGAATTCCTTCCTCCATAGCAGGAAGTCAGATTGCAGTCCCAGTTATCCCAGCCGCCAAACTCCCACTGCAGCAGATTCCTGTCATCCTTTTTCCCAAAATAGATCTTCAGGCCCTTCCTGCCTTCTGTCCTCCGAAAACGGAAGGACACCCTGTAATGGCCGCTGTCCATGTCCGCAACCCTGTTCTCCCGGTTATCCTTATCTACCCATAGATCAGGATATTCCTTCGTTTCCCCGGTTTCACAGTCTGTTATCCTCACTTCCCATATCTTTCCTTCCACATCGTTGCCGGTTATGGATATGCTTCCGGTGATATTTCTCTCATCCAACAGACATATCGTCTCATCCAGCCCCTCCGTCTCAAAGCGTACCGCATCCGTTCCCTGATTTTCCATGAAGAGCTTCTGCACATGATAGTTAGGGGTTTTCAGCACCGCGTGATTGTTAAACCAGAGCATATCCGGTTTCCAGTTCACATAATCCGCATGGCAGAGCATCGGCGCGTAACAGGCCATGGCTACCGCCTCAGACCGCTCCAGATGGGTCATGTAGGCGGCCTCTGCCAGCGCATTGTAATAAGTGTTTCCCCAGGACGCGTACTCTCCGAGGAACACTTTGGGACCCTTTGCATCATAATCCTCATAATGGTGCATATTCGCCAGAAACCACTCCGGCGAGGAATAGTAATGCTCATCCACCAGATCGGAGCCGTATTTAACAGCGGAACTCCATCCCGCATCATAGCTCTCCCCGGATGCAAAGGGGCCTGCGGTATTGATGATCTTAATATCAGGATACTTTTCACGGATGGCTCTGTGGAAACAGGGATATCTCTCAAAAAATCCGTCCCCCACTTCCTCGTTTCCGATGCCGATGTATTTCAAATGAAAAGGCGCTTCATGGCCGAGATCCTTTCTGATCTTTCCCCATATCGTATCAATGCCGCCGTTTGCAAACTCGATCAGATCCAGGGCATCCTCCACCCACTCTCCAAGCTCTTCCAGCGGTACTCCGATCCCCTTATGAGGATTGAACCCTCCCGGCAGGATGGGCACCGGCTCCGCGCCGATCTCCTCACAAAAGCAGAAATATTCGAAATATCCAAGCCCCAGGGACTGATTGTATCCCCAGTTGTTGCGCCAGCTGGGGCGTTCCTCCGGCTTTCCCACAGTCCGCTTCCAACGGTACATGGAATTCCGGTCATAGTCATTCAGGCTTCCGTCATGGATAAGGCATCCTCCCGGAAAACGCATGAATTTGGGATGCATTTCCTGCAGGGCCTGGGCGATATCTTTCCGCAGTCCGCCCTTTTTCCCCAGAAATGTATCCTGAGGGAAGAGGGAAATCATGTCCAGATCACAGCTTCCCCCGGTCTCAAAGGTCAGCACCAGTTTTCCGCAGACAGTGGTTCTAAACGCCTTTAACTGCAGTTCATACTTTTTCCATTCATTGCCGCTGATGATAAGAGTTGCTTCCGCGCAGACAGCCCCATCCTCCGCTTCCACTGTCACACGGA
>JAIEKC010000047.1:0-1731 GCA_029064505.1 Acetatifactor sp. | reverse complement strand
CAGATGAACAGATAAGGGATCTGGAGGAGATTCTGGAACAAAGCAAAGGTCAGAGCACGGATTCCCCGGATAAAAGGGAGTGACGGATATGCCCGACTGGAGACAATTAGCCGGCCTCATGGATTTTTGCACGGCCTATTATGCTACCCAGCTTGTGCGGTGCGCGGTATTTTCTTTTGTGCTGATGGGGCTTGTGATGCTGCTCCGCAAAACGCTTTTTTCGGAACGGACTTTTTTAAGGGGGATGTTGTGGGCATTGTTCCCGGTCATCCCGTTTCTCGGCAGATTGAAGATATTTTATGAAAACGAAGCCGTACGAAGGGCAACATGGAGGCTTACGGCAGTAACGGCTTCATGGCTGTGGATTGACCGTATTTATATGGCCGGCATCCTGGCGGCTGCCGTCTGCATATTTGGGAAAAGGTTTCGGCTTCGGAGAGATGTTGCCGGAATGGAAAAAGTTGTGTTTGAAGATATCAGGATCCATGTTACAGACATGAACATCACGCCGTTTACCGTCGGGCTGCTGAAACCGAAGATCGTCCTGCCTAAAGTGATGGCGGAAAGTTACGGCAAAGGTGAGTTGAGAACTATTATACGGCATGAGCAGACCCATATCCGGTTAGGACATTTATGGTTTGGCTTTGCGTGGGACATACTGAGGTGTCTGCTGTGGATCAATCCGTTCCTGACAGTTTTTCAAAAACATTTCCGGGCGGATATGGAGGACATCTGCGACAGGGTGTGCATACAAAACAGCGGGAGGACAGCGCAGGAATACGGTCTGGTGCTGTTGAAAACTCTGAAACTGCTATGCTCCGGGGAGGGTACGCCGTCAGCCATTACTTATGTGGGAGAAAAGGAATTTGCAGATATGAAAAGGCGGATGGGTGAGATCGCAGGTTTCCGTCCTTACAAAAAAAGAATGTGTGTGTGCATCGCCGCCGCCGCTTTTCTGATGATCGCGGTCATGTTGCTGGCGGTACATACCCATTCCTACGCACGATGTAATGAAAGCAGAGATATTATGGTTGGCAATGATGACGGGACCCCCCGAATCATTTCCTGTGATACCGGGAAACTGGGGCAGATGATTTCGTATGATGACAGGTTTGTTTATGTTGAGAGAGAGGTCTTTGAGGATTTTTTGGAAGAGAATAATGCAGACGGGGAAATATGGATCGTCTTTGGAGGATTTTATAAACTTCCGGGTATGGTTGGTATAGCGGAAGCCTGTATTTATGAAAGTGACTCAAAAGACATGATAGTGCGGATCCCTTATGAGAGTGTCATGGATAATTGGTATGTGGAGCTGATCAAATGGTTTTAGAGCGTGTTTGAAAAATCATTCCCCCGGTTTGCACGCCTCACTTCGCGGCCTGCTGCGCCCCAATTTGGTCACCGTAGCCCCACTACGCTTTCCCAATTGGGTCTTGCATCCCACAAAGTGTGACGCACACCCCTGAGAAAGCACTTTCAAACACGCTCTAAGGCGAAAAGGATTTCAACCAATTATGGCTTCTCGGAATCTCAGGAAGCAGAATCAGGCATTGTGGTTAAAGGGTATCCGGAAAAGCGACGGAACCGCCCGAAACGATTTCCGAACAGCCGCCTGATAAGCGGTCTGGAGATTACGGGAGTCGATCATTTTATCAAGGAGCTTCCTGTATAATTCAAACATAGGGAATTCCAAGAAAGGTGGTTGATAAAAAGATACCTCAGAGTAAAATA
>JAIEKC010000469.1:0-1416 GCA_029064505.1 Acetatifactor sp. | reverse complement strand
TTTACATACTTTTCGAATAAGTACAATATTTTTAGATATTGTATTTTTTGCCTAAAAATTATGGACATCTATTATAATATTTGTTAAAATCAGACAATGGAACATAACGATATCAGAGACAGTCTGAACAGATTGCAGAATCATGGAGGGAAGAATATGGATATTCCGAACAACTCAGATCCCGGTACACTGGGCAAAAACAGTCAGGAACTTCACCTGCAGATGATCGTAAAGAGATCGATCAGGGCAATGACTCTGGGGGGTGCATTGCTCATAATATCTGTCATAATAAATTTCTACTCCACATTTGTGGAAGCAGACCGGTTGGAGACTACCCAGTTTCTGAATCAGTACCGCCTGGGTTCGAAAGCACTTACATATGCTGTTCAGGCATATTCGGTCACCGGTAATGAAACTTATTATAACGATTATATGAGAGAGCTCAATGAGGACAGGAACAGGGATATTGCCTGGGAGGGTCTGAAGAGAAACGATATCACGGACGAGGAATGGAGTGAGATGGAACGCATTGCGGAATTGTCCGACGGGCTTGTACCTCTGGAAGAAGAAGCCATGAGAGCGGTGGCTTCCGGAGACCGGGACCTGGCAGTTTCCTATGTGTTTGGCGAACGGTATGAAGCCGATACCGCAGTTATTAGCTCGCAGACCGATGCGGCCATCAATCGTATTCAGGACAGACTTAATGGGAAAAAGAATACGTTAGTGGCCGTGTGGACGGTGGTGGAGTTGTTGTTCATATTATCTTTCTTATATGTTATGCGTCAGATCATTGTATCCATAAAGTTTTCCAGAGAGGAGCTTTTAGTGCCGATCAAGAAGGTTTCCGATCAGATGGTTGCTTTGTCAGAGGGAGATTTACATGAGACATTTGATATGACGGAAGATGACAGTGAGGTCGGAAGAATGGTGGCGGCCATTCATTTTATGAAAGACAATCTGGTAAAGATCATCAGTGAGATCACAACGGTGCTGGAGCAGATGGGAAATGGAAATTATGAAATTGCTCTGGAACAGAATTATGTGGGAGAATTCTCCGTGATCAGGGATTCATTTTATAAGATAAGTCAGGAGATCAGACATACTTTGCTCAATCTCCGTGAAATGTCGGAACAGATCAAGAGCGGCTCTCTGCAGCTGGCGGATGCTGCCACGAATCTGGCAGAATCCAGCACCATACAAGCTACCACTATTTTTGATCTCACTACTTTATCCGAGAACCTGTATGCGGATATGGATAAAAATTCCAATGATGCCAGAGAATGTGTGGAAATTGCTTCTCAGGCAGGTCAGACACTGTCTGCGGGAAATGAGAAAATGCACGATTTAAAGAATGCCATTGATGAGATCAGAAAATGTTCGGAAGAGATCAATACCATCATAGGGGCGATTCAGGAT
>JAIEKC010000468.1:0-2694 GCA_029064505.1 Acetatifactor sp. | reverse complement strand
ACAGGGCAGTGATGCGGTGACATACAATGGAACGGGGAAAGGATGCCGTGCATATGATATCTTATAATAGTTCCTGGTACCGTGAGGATCCCGGGGTGTGAGTGATGGGGCCGGCTGGCCAGACTTAACGCTTACACCAGCACATGGAAGAGCCTCACATCGGGTTCTGACCGGCCTGCAGCCAGACTCCCCCCTGCTGGAAGTGGTGGGAGGGGTTCCAGCCAGACCGAGGCTGCCAGATTGATATAACACCCGGGCCCACATGTAGGGGGTGTGGTATCTTGTCCGGATGAGGCCTGCTGCCTGCAGGACAGATCCGGGGATATCCACAGCGTCGCACCACAAGCCCCTGTTTTGGATCGTAACGGCGTGGGCGGTAAATTTATCGGGCAAGGCAGTACGGGCCGGGTATGGGGCAGATAGGGGCCTTGCTGGGGGGTGTCCTGCTGCCTGCGGGAAAGGATGGAAATAGTCAGGTCATTCTTGAACAACCGTGTTCCCTGCGTAACCGTTCCATTTTTTCCTCGAATGTTTCTCCGGGGGATGTAACTGGATCAGATGATGCCTTCACATGGCGGGGATCTGTGTGGCTGCTGGGTGCGCCCTTCCCGGCGGTAGATGCCATGGCTTCATACTGCTTGAGCAGGTGTTCACGCCTTTCTTCGAATGCATTGTGGGAGGCGGTACCCAGATCAGCGTCACTTTGGTCGGGTTTTGTGTGAGGGATGTTTTCCTGTGGGTTGTCTCTCTCCATGGTTTCATTGATTGCCCGGACAACAAAAGCGTTCATGCTTTCGCCCATAGAGGAAGCGTGTTCTTGGACTTTGGACTTATCACCTTTGGGAACGCGGATGCGGATATCCTCGACGGATTCTTTGAGATATTTTTTTGCGGCTTTTGCCTGTGCGTCTGTGTAACGGCTTTTCTTTTCTTCCTTCATAGCTGCACCTTCTTTCCTTGGGTGGCTGGGCTTCGGAAAATGGTAGCCTCTTCTCCACCTTACATTTAGATTATAGCACTTGTAAATCTATGTGTCCATAGATAAAATGCACAAATATTACTATCTATGGGAACATATAATTTGTGATATGCGTCAATGGACAAATCTATGTGCCCATAGTATAATAATATCATAAACAAGAGATACAGAACGGCCGGGAAAGCCGAAAGCACCCGATACCGGAAGCCATATACCTGTGAGTGAGCACAAGGCAAGACCAATAGTCAGGAAGATGCTTCCGGGGCTGTCCTGAAAACTCTTGAAAGGGAAAGGAGGCAGGAAACATGAGGTACGATCTTAGAAAGATTATGCTGAGGGCATGGAAAATCTACCGGAAGGAAAAGGACATATCTTTTGCTGAATCTCTTCACCGCGCATGGCTCTCGGCAAAAGCGGAAGAGATCAATGCAAAGAGGATCGAAGGTGCAAAGGACGCAGCGGGAATCCGGGAAGAAACAAACACATGGAGCGGCTGGAAGCAGCTTGGATATGAAGTGATCCATGGGAGCAAGGCACTGTTTGGTGCTGACCTGATCTGGGGAAGCAAAGGAGACGGGATGACCTATAAGGCGCGGTTCTTCGGGCGCTCACAGGTACAGCGGCTTGCCCAGGCATAAAAAGATGCCCTTACCAGAGCGGCCACTCTGATAGGGGCAGGTAACCCGACAACACAGCGATTGAGGGTATGCAGGAAGTATAACACGCCTGCTGCCCTCTGTAAAGAAAGATAGAGGATATACGTATGGTTTTAGACGTCATGGAAGAATATAAAAACAGCGTGAGGCAGGAAGAGGAGGGCGGATCAGGACGGGTGGACATGCCTGTCGATGCGATCAGGATTCCTCCGTGCTTTGCGGATCATCCGCCCGGATCGGAGAAGATGGAGCAGAAGGAGCAGTATTTCAGGGAGACCGGTGCCCTGCAGTCACAGATTATCCTTGATGGTGATGGGAACCTGATAGACGGATACACAAGCTATTTGCTGGCCGTGCGGCACGGTATTCAGAGCATCCCTATCAGAAAGGGGAAACGGCAGATTGTGAGGGCCTGCCACAAGGCAGGCGGCCAGTCATACATGTGGGAACTGCCGAGGTGTCTGGTTGACCGGGTGTCTACAGGTGATCGGGTTTTGGTGCATACCCGGAAGGGTGTCAGATCGGCTACGGTGGAGGCTGTTGAGGATTATCTTCCACAGAAGCAGGGTGGACCGCTGCGGACGGCAATCAGGGTGATAGGGAAAACTGGAAGATAGCAAAGAAAGGCCAGACATCAAATGAAGGTCAAACAATTCGTGAAAGTCATAGACAATGATACATTTTTAAGGTTCGTAGAGGAAGGACGTGTGATTGAAGAGATTATGTCTTATAAGTTCAAAGGTAGCTTGTATGCCAATGATATTGAACTGATGGGAAGGGATGTTAAAAAAGTAAGGGCCAGAGCAGAGGATACGCTGGAAATAATCTTGGAGAGTATTTAAGAATTAAAGAGGGCAGCAGGTTGAATATACGCCTGCTGCCTTTCTGCTGATAATTAAGGATGACACGGTATAATCATGATCGGAATGTACCGCACTAGTGACACGTTAGTGACAGTCAGATACCAGAAAGCCCGATACAGTTAATGGTTTCTTAAGAGTGGAAGAATATGCATGAAATGCGGCCCGCAACCAATAGTAGCGGCCGTGACACCCAGAG
>JAIEKC010000467.1:0-10035 GCA_029064505.1 Acetatifactor sp. | reverse complement strand
GATAGGCAGCTCGATGGTGCGGCCTGTGGTATCAGCCATCAGTCCACGCATACCCGCCAGCTGTTTGATCTGCTGGTTGGAACCACGGGCGCCGGAGTCGGCCATCATGAAGATATTGTTGTACTTATCCAGCCCTGCCAGCAGCACATCGGTCAATTCCTTATCCGTCTCATTCCACGTCTCAACCACCGCACGGTATCTCTCTTCCTCTGTGATCAGGCCGCGGCGGAAGTTCGCGGAAATCTTGTCTACGGTAGCCTGCGCGTCCGCCAGCATCTGCGGCTTCTTCTCAGGCACGGTCATATCGGAAATGGATACGGTCATGGCCGCTCTGGTAGAGTACTTGTAACCGATCGCCTTTACATCGTCCAGAACCTCCGCAGTCTTGGAAGCGCCATGAATATTGATGACCTTCTCCAGAATCTGCTTTAATCCCTTCTTACCCACATGGAAATCCACTTCCAACTTTAACAGGTTCTCCGGCTTGCTCCTGTCCACGAACTCCAGATCCTGAGGCAGGATCTCATTGAAGATAAAACGTCCCAGTGTGGACTCCACATTTCCGGTAACCGTCTCCCCTGCCGCATTCACCTTGCTCACACGGACATTGATCCTGGAGTGCAGCGTACACGCGCCGTTCTCATATGCGAGAATGGCCTCATTTACATTCTTGTAAAATCTGCCTTCCCCGAGTGCGCCGGGTCTTTCCTGTGTCAGATAATAAATTCCCAGAACCATATCCTGTGAAGGAACCGCCACAGGGCCGCCATCGGAAGGCTTTAACAGATTGTTGGGCGACAGAAGCAGGAACCGGCACTCGGCCTGTGCCTCCACAGACAAGGGCAGGTGTACCGCCATCTGGTCGCCGTCAAAGTCCGCATTGAAAGCCGTACATACCAGCGGATGCAGCTTGATCGCCTTACCTTCCACAAGGATCGGCTCAAATGCCTGAATACCAAGCCTGTGCAGAGTAGGTGCGCGGTTCAGCATAACAGGATGCTCCTTGATCACCTCTTCCAACACATCCCAGACCTGGGTATCCATCTTATCTACTAATTTTTTCGCATTCTTAATGTTCTGACTGATCTGCTTTGCCACCAGCTCCTTCATAACAAAAGGTTTGAACAGCTCGATAGCCATTTCTTTGGGCAGACCGCACTGATAAATCTTAAGCTCAGGACCTACCACGATAACGGAACGCCCGGAATAATCCACACGTTTGCCCAGCAGATTCTGACGGAAACGTCCGGACTTACCCTTAAGCATATCGGACAGCGATTTCAACGCTCTGTTTCCGGGACCGGTTACGGGACGTCCGCGTCTTCCATTGTCGATCAGGGCATCCACCGCCTCCTGGAGCATTCTCTTCTCATTGCGCACAATGATATCCGGTGCGCCCAGCTCCAACAGTCTCTTCAGACGGTTGTTTCTATTGATGATCCTTCTGTACAGGTCATTCAGATCGGAAGTGGCAAAACGTCCGCCGTCCAGCTGGACCATGGGACGAAGATCGGGAGGGATCACAGGGACCACATCCATGATCATCCACTCAGGCATATTGCCGGACTCGCGGAAAGCTTCCACAACCTCCAGCCTCTTGATGATACGGGCACGTTTCTGTCCGGAAGACTCCTTCAGGCCGGTCTTGAGCTCCTCCGCCTCTGTCTCCAGATTGATCGCCTGCAGCAACTCCTTGATCGACTCCGCACCCATTCCTACACGGAACTTATTTCCATAGGTTTCTCTTGCATCCTGATATTCCTTTTCGGATAAGATCTGCTTATACTCCAGACCGGTCTCTCCCGCATCCAGCACGATATAGGATGCAAAATACAGAACTTTCTCCAGCACTCTGGGAGACAGATCCAGGATCAGTCCCATACGGCTGGGAATACCCTTAAAATACCAGATATGAGACACCGGAGCAGCCAGTTCGATATGTCCCATGCGCTCCCTTCGCACGCTTGCCTTAGTGACCTCCACACCACAACGGTCACAGACAACACCTTTATATCTGATCTTCTTATACTTGCCACAGTGACACTCCCAGTCCTTGCTGGGCCCAAATATCTTCTCGCAGAACAGGCCGTCTCTCTCAGGCTTCAATGTTCTGTAGTTGATCGTCTCAGGCTTTAAAACCTCGCCGTGGGACCATTCGCGAATCTTATCAGGTGAAGCCAACCCGATCTTGATGGCATCAAACGTCATAGGCTGATAGGTCGCTTCATTCTTTGTTTCTGACATTAATGGCACTCCCTTCTATTTTTCAGCAATTCGCACGGCTCTGCTTTTCAGAGCCTGCCTCGAAAAGCCTTCGGTTTACCTCAATATGCGGCTCCGTCCAAACAAATCTGTTCATTGATCCGCTTCTGAATACAAATGCTCTTCAGCGGTCTCTTCCAAATTCATCCGGTTTCGGATTTATTCATAGTCGTCATCGCCGTCGAAATCATCCGCATCCATATCAAATGCATCGTCATCAAATTCATCGTCGTCAGCGTTCACCAGCTCGCCGCTCTCCTCATCGAACTCCTGTGCCTGATAACCCATTTCACCTAAGGAGCCGTTATCATAATCATCATACTTACGGTCATCACCCATCTCATAACGGTAATCCGTGTCACCGTAATCGATCGCTTCCATGATCTCGACTTCGGTCTGGTCATCCCGGAGAACTCTCACGTCCAGACCAAGCGCCTGCAGCTCCTTCAGCAATACCTTAAAGGACTCGGGAATACCGGGTTCAGGGATATTATCTCCCTTGATGATCGCCTCGTAAGTCTTTACACGTCCCACAACGTCGTCGGATTTCACCGTCAGGATCTCCTGCAGTGTGTAGGATGCGCCGTACGCCTCCAGCGCCCACACTTCCATCTCACCGAAACGCTGTCCGCCAAACTGTGCCTTACCGCCCAGAGGCTGCTGCGTTACCAGAGAGTACGGTCCGGTGGAACGGGCATGGATCTTATCGTCCACCAGATGATGCAGCTTCAGATAATGCATATGGCCGATGGTTACGGGACTGTCAAAATACTCGCCGGTGCGCCCGTCCCGGAGACGAACCTTACCGTCGCGGGAAATGGGAACGCCTGCCCACACTTCCCTGTGATCCCGATTCTTTGACAGATAATCCACCACTTCCGGGAGCAGTTCCTCACCGTGCCGGCTCACAAAGGTCTCTCCGTCCCACTTTCCGCCGTCGGCAGTAGTGTTTCTTTCCTCCGCTTTCCACTGTGCGGCTTCGGCATCGTCAAAAGGAAGATTTACATAATCGTTTGCCAGATCCAGCGTATCCATGATGTCATTCTCGTTAGCGCCGTCAAATACAGGCGTGGCCACATTAAAGCCCAGCGCCTTTGCCGCCAGAGACAGATGGATTTCCAGTACCTGTCCAATGTTCATACGGGAAGGCACGCCCAGAGGATTCAGCACGATATCCAGAGGACGCCCGTTGGGCAGATAAGGCATATCCTCCACGGGAAGCACCCGGGAGACAACACCCTTGTTGCCGTGACGGCCTGCCATCTTGTCACCCACGGAAATCTTTCTCTTCTGTGCAATATAGATACGGACTGCCTGATTTACCCCGGGAGACAGTTCGTCACTGTTCTCTCTGGTAAATACCTTTGCATCCACCACAATACCATACTCGCCATGAGGTACCTTCAGGGAAGTGTCACGAACCTCTCTGGCCTTCTCACCGAAGATCGCACGGAGCAGTCTCTCCTCGGCGGTGAGCTCCGTCTCTCCCTTGGGAGTCACCTTGCCCACAAGGATATCACCGGCACGCACCTCCGCACCGATCCGGATGATTCCCCTGTCGTCCAGATCCTTCAACGCGTCATCACCGACGCCGGGGACATCACGGGTAATCTCCTCAGGCCCCAGCTTTGTATCCCGGGCCTCAGCCTCATATTCCTCAATGTGCACGGAGGTATATACATCCTCCTGCACCAGTCTTTCACTCAGGAGGACTGCATCCTCGTAATTGTAGCCTTCCCATGTCATAAAGCCGATCAACGGATTCTTACCCAGAGCCAGCTCACCCATGGAAGTGGAAGGACCGTCCGCTATCACCTGACCTTCCGCCACACGGTCTCCCTTAAATACAATGGGCTTCTGATTGTAGCAGTTGGACTGGTTACTTCTGGAGAACTTGGTCAGATGATACTCCGCCTTCTCTCCGTCGTCACAAGTCATACGGATCAGTCTGGAAGATACGTAATCAATGGTACCCGACTTCTTCGCCAGAACGCAGACACCGGAGTCCACCGCCGTCTTCGTCTCCATACCGGTACCCACTGCCGGCGCATCCGTCAGCAGAAGAGGCACTGCCTGACGCTGCATGTTGGATCCCATCAGCGCACGGTTCGCATCGTCATTCTGCAGGAAAGGGATCAAAGCCGTCGCCACGGAGAACACCATACGGGGAGATACATCCATATAATCGAACATGGAGCGGGGATATTCCTGCGTCTCCTCGCGATAACGTCCGGATACGGAAGTACGGACAAAATGACCGTCAGCATCCAGCGCCTCGTTCGCCTGCGCCACATGGTAATTATCCTCTTCGTCAGCGGTCATATATACAACCTCTTCCGTAACTCTGGGATTGGAGGGGTCGCTCTTGTCAACCTTGCGGTAAGGCGCCTCCACAAAGCCGTATTCATTGATCCTTGCATAGCTTGCAAGAGAGTTGATCAGACCAATGTTAGGACCCTCAGGGGTCTCGATAGGACACATTCTTCCGTAATGGGAATAGTGTACGTCACGAACCTCAAATCCGGCACGGTCTCTGGACAAACCTCCGGGACCAAGCGCGGACAGACGTCTCTTGTGTGTCAGCTCACCGAGAGGGTTATTCTGATCCATGAACTGGGACAGCTGGGAGGAACCGAAGAACTCCTTCACCGCAGCCGTAACCGGTTTGATATTGATCAGTGACTGGGGAGAGATATCCTCAGCGTCGTGAGTGGTCATACGCTCACGCACCACCCTCTCCATTCTGGACAGACCGATACGGTACTGGTTCTGAAGCAGTTCTCCCACCGCACGGATACGTCTGTTGCCCAGATGGTCGATATCATCATCATTTCCCAGACCATACTCAAGATGCATGTTATAGTTAATGGAAGCAATAATGTCTTCCTTGGTAATATGCTTCGGTACAAGCTCATGTACATTCTTCCGAATGGCCTCGGCAAGCTTTTCGGGATCCCCGCTGAACTCCTCGAGGATCTGAGCCAGCACGGGGTAATATACGCGCTCATGAATGCCGAAATCTCTGGGATTACAGTCCACAAAGCAGGTAAGATCCACCATCATATTGGACAGAACCTTGACATTTCTCTCCTCTGTCTGTATATATACGAAAGGAACCGCTGCGTTCTGGATGGTGTCCGCCAGTTCCATAGTCACTTTATCGCCTGCGGATGCAAGCACCTCACCTGTGGAAGGCTCCACTACATCGGCAGCCAGGATCTGATGTCTGATCCGGTTTCTGAACGCCAGTTTCTTATTAAATTTATATCTACCAACTTTGGCCAAATCATATCTTCTGGGGTCGAAGAACATGGCATTGATAAGACTCTCTGCACTCTCAACGCTCAAAGGTTCACCGGGGCGGATTTTTTTGTATAACTCTAACAGACCCTCCTGATAATTTTCAGCAGTGTCCTTACCAAAGCTTGCCTCGATCTTAGGTTCGTCACCAAACACCTCGCGGATCTCATCGTTAGTTCCGATACCCAGCGCACGGATCAGTACGGTAACGGGAACCTTACGGGTCCTGTCCACACGGACATAAAAGACGTCATTGGAATCGGTCTCATATTCCAACCACGCACCGCGGTTGGGAATAACCGTACAGGAGAACAGTCGCTTACCGATCTTGTCATGCCCGATGCCGTAATAAATACCGGGGGAACGAACCAGCTGGCTGACAATGACACGTTCCGCGCCGTTGATGACAAAAGTACCTGTTTCCGTCATCAGCGGAAGATCACCCATAAAAATCTTATGTTCACTGATCTCTTCTTTTTCCTTATTGTACAGACGAACTTTAACAGTCAAAGGCGCCGCGTAGGTGGCATCCCTCTCCTTGCATTCCTCAATAGAATATTTTACATCGTCTTTGCACAGTTCAAAGTCGACAAATTCCAGACTCAAAGAACCGCTGTAATCAGCAATAGGAGAGATATCATCGAAGACTTCCTTCAGACCTTCGTCCAAAAACCACTGATAGGAGTCCTTCTGGACTTCGATCAGATTAGGCATCTCCAGAACCTCTTTCTGTCGTGCATAACTCATACGCATAACCTTATTGCCGGCTATGGGACGTATTCTGTTCTTTTCCATTGACATTTTCACCCCGTTCTTTCTGATTTATGCCATGTTGCAATACGCAGACACAGTATCGCACAATAGTGCACTATCCATGTTATCACAAATGGGGGAGGGGGTCAAGCAGAATTTTAAGAAAAATACAGCAAAAGCGGTTTTCCATGTTTGCATGAAAACCGCTTTTATCCTGTGATTGCAGCTACCTATTTAATGGGATTACTTCAATGTAACCTTAGCGCCAACTTCCTCAAGTTTCTTCTTGATCTCCTCAGCTTCAGCCTTGGATGCAGCTTCCTTCACAACCTTGGGAGCGCCGTCAACCACGTCCTTAGCTTCCTTCAGGCCCAGACCGGTTACCTCACGAACAACCTTGATAACCTTAACCTTCTCTGAACCAACCTCGGTCAGCTCAACATCGAACTCGTCCTTCTCTTCCTCTGCAGCTGCCGCACCTGCGCCTGCTGCCGCCACTACAACACCTGCTGCTGCGGATACGCCGAACTCCTCTTCGCAAGCCTTTACAAGATCATTTAACTCTAATACGGTCATCTCTTTGATCGCATCGATCAATTCCTGAGCTGTCAACTTAGCCATTTTTCTTTTCCTCCATTTTCTGATTTAATGTGTCATAACTTTTGTTTGTGTTACCGTTCCATGCACGGCTGCATGAGACCGCCTCACGGTGATACTCTGTAAAAAGCAACCTGTCGGCATGCTGTTTTCGCAGCACGCTCCCTGCTATTCGGCAGCTTCTGCGGAAGCTCCGCCTTTTTCTGCCAGCTGGTTCATAACGCGTGCGAAATTGGTAATAGGACTCTGCAGACTTCCAAGCAATCTGGAAATAAGCACTTCCCTGGAAGGAATGCTTGCGATGGAAGCGATTCCCTTTGCATCATATAAAGTACCTTCTACGATACCGGCTCTGATCTCAAGCTTGTCAGCAGTCTTAGCGAACTCTGCAAGCACTCTCGCGGGAGCGGTTGCATCCTCAGTAGAGATTGCGATCGCATTAGGTCCTTCCAGATACTGAGTCAGGCATTCACATTCGGTATCCTTGAATGCGCGGGTCATGAAAGTGTTCTTGTACACCTTGTAGGTGATACCCGCCTCACGCAGATTCTTACGAAGCCTTGTGTCCTGCTCAACGGTAAGCCCGCGGTAATCCACCAGAACCACTGACTGAGCATCCTTGATATTGGCAGCGATCTCTTCCACAATAGGTGCTTTTAATTCAACCTTTGCCATTTCTTTACCTCCTTATAGAATATAATGGGTTTCCCCTGCCGAAAGGAGTTTGATATATAAGAAAAACCTTCCTGAAGACAGGAAGGCAAAAAGTCTTACTTTAAACTCTTTCCTCGGTAGGCGCTGTGCTTACCCCGTCTCTGTGAGACTATGGGACCTACTGTCTTCGGCGCAGTCTTATGACCTTATACAGAATACTATAGGATCCTGCATTTGTCAACCTTTTTATGACTCTTTCCAGATAACGAAGGATACAGTGGCGTAACAGTTCAGACAGTGTGCCAAAGTAAAGTTTAACGTTATATACTGTAAATATGGAAAGAATCCTTTCATAACAGCTTGAACCGGCCGCCCGTTTTTTTGCAGGCGGCCGCTGTTTTGTCACTGCTCTGTCATCACTTAGAACTTCGCAACATTTACCTTCACGCCGGGGCCCATGGTGCTGGTCAGTGTGATGCTTCTTAAATACTGTCCCTTCAGTGCGCTGGGCTTAGCCTTAACGATCGCATCCATCAGTGCGTTGAAATTCTCCTTAAGAGCCTCCTCCGTGAAGGAAACCTTGCCTACAGGGACATGCACGATATTGGTCTTATCCAGTCTGTACTCGATCTTACCGGCCTTGATATCGTTCACAGCCTTGGTAACGTCCATAGTAACCGTACCTGCCTTAGGGTTGGGCATCAGGCCCTTGGGTCCCAGAATCTTACCCAGACGTCCCACAATACCCATCATATCCGGAGTTGCAACTACCACGTCAAAATCCAGCCATCCGTCGTTCTGGATCCTGGGGATCAGCTCCTCGCCGCCAACGTAATCGGCTCCGGCCGCTTCCGCCTCGCTCAGCTTATCACCCTTTGCGATCACCAGAACCTTGACCTTCTTACCCGTCCCGTTGGGCAGCACTACCGCACCACGAATCTGCTGCTCGGCGTGACGTCCGTCACAACCGGTTCTGATGTGCACTTCAATAGTCTCGTCAAACTTTGCTGTTGCAGTCTTCTTAACCAAAGCAATCGCCTCTTCGGGCTCATAGAGCACTGTGCGGTCTACAAGCTTTGCTGCTTCGGTATATTTCTTACCATGTTTCATTATCTTACCTCCTAGGTTCCAGCGACAACTTCCGTTGTCTCCCAATTATTAACAGTGAATGCTGCTGTTCCTTTCGCCGGCGGCAGCCGATGTATGGAAGCCGCTTTTGGCATTTTCCGTGAGTGCTCCGCATCCGTGTATTTCTTCCCCGAATATCTCACATAAAAGCCGGACAAAAGCACCCTCGCCGATCATGCCCGAACAGTAACACTTAGTCTTCTACTACAATACCCATGCTGCGTGCGGTACCTGCGATCATGCTCATGGCCGCCTCAATGCTTGCCGCATTCAGATCCGGCATTTTCATCTCGGCGATCTCCTGAACCTTAGCCTTGGAAATAGTGGCAACCTTGGTCTTGTTGGGAGCTGCAGATGCAGTCTTGATGTTGCATGCCTTCTTTAACAGTACTGCTGCAGGGGGAGTCTTCGTAACGAAACTGAAAGATCTGTCTGCATATACCGTAATGACTAAAGGGATAATGACATCACCCTTATCCGCTGTCCTTGCGTTGAACTGCTTCGTAAATTCAACAATGTTCACACCATGCTGGCCTAATGCAGGACCAACAGGGGGAGCCGGTGTAGCTTTGCCGGCAGGAATCTGTAATTTAATGTATCCTTCTACTTTCTTTGCCATTTTGGCACCTCCTATAATGTGGTAAACCGTCACGATCCGCTGGCGCGGACCTTACCGCGACGGCAGCTCGGCGCAGGAAAACTCTTTGCCGGAGTTCTCTTGCTCCCACTTTATTGCCCGGGCTTTTGCCCAATGTATATCACGCCCCGATCTCTCTCAGGCGGAAATACCTGTCATGTAAAACACAGCCTTCATCAAAGCTTTCTGACCTCTGCAAAGCTGATCTCCACAGGGGTCTCTCTGCCAAACAGTTCCACATTGATGGTAGCTGTCTGTTTGCCGTAATCCAGCTTCTGTACGACACCAACCGTATCCTTCCATACACCTGCCACAACGGCGATGCTGTCTCCCTCCACGAAATCTATGGAGACATTTTCCGTCTTAATGCCCAGAGGCTTCATCTCCGCCTCCGTCAGGGGAACAGGCTTGCTCCCCGGTCCGACGAAACCGGTCACACCACGGGTATTGCGGACCACATACCATGTATCATCATTCATTTCCATATTGAGAAGAACATATCCGGGGAACATCTTCTTCTGGACAGTCTTTCTGGCGCCGTTCTTCATTTCCACCACATCCTGCAGAGGAACTCTTACCTCGAGGATCTGCTCCGCAAGATGCTTATTGTTTTCAATGGTCTTCTCAATATTGGCTTTGACTTTGTTCTCATATCCCGAATAGGTATGAACCACATACCATTTTGCCTCTGCCATGCAATCACC
>JAIEKC010000466.1:0-3474 GCA_029064505.1 Acetatifactor sp. | reverse complement strand
CTCTACAGCATCTGAATGTACACACTGAACTTCAAACACATGATGCGAACCGTTCCAATCCTGTACCGATGGAGCTTTTACCGTCCAGCATTTCGCACTTTCAGCGCCGCTAGCCGCATATACGCCCTCCGCCAGTTCTTCATTTACAAGCACAATCGGTTTTTCGTATTTCATTTTTGATTCCCCCTTTTCCGCACTGCTCCACGGTTTTCATAACCTGCCATTGCAGCGCACACACAGACTCCATAAATAAAATGTAATTACTCTTCTATCTTTACCGGCTTACCGGCAAAAAAGCATCTTACATCACCTTCGTGACAGAAACGCTGAGTCCCGGTATATCCGCATCCTGCAGTTCCCATCCGTTCTCCCAGTTCCCCTGACTGTCAAACCAAAGCCTGACATGCCAGTCTGTCTGATTGTTGAAGCACACATTCTCAAAAGTGACGGTATTGCCGCTTACAGTTCCGCCGAACTCCCCCCAGGAAGCGCTCCGCAGACCACTGACGGCAGCCGTCTCGGAAACGGTCAGCACAATCCTGTATGTGGCGCCATTTTCAAAACCTTCTATCCTCATATAATAATTCCCGTAATGATCGGCACTGATCAGGCTTCCCGTCACTGAAGAATCCGAAACCACAGGAGCCGAACCGCTTGCCGCATACACGCCCTCCGCCAGATCCTCATTCGCCATCACTACCGGCTTTTCATAAATTGTCATCTCATCCCTCCTGTTCTATGCCATAATGAATACACTTGCATTTACTATATTCACTATAATATAAATTTGCCATAACGTCAATACAAAAGGCGTTTTTAACTTTAATTCACTCTATTCAGAAAATTCAGACAAACTGTCACAAAACAGCGATCAGACTTTCCGCTCCTCTTCCGGAAAAGCCGTTAAAAAATGACAGGCATCCGCCCTGCCTGCTGCAATCCCGCCACAGCCCGGTAAAAAAACGCAACAGCCGAAAGGAAACGGTATCCAAAACCGGGAAATTGTGATACTATAGAAGCCGGAGGCACACAGACGGAAAGAACATTCTCTTCCCTGAGCGGTCACGCCGGAGAGGGAATGGCGGGAAGTCTGAAAGTTCCGTTCAGATATTGTTTGAATGCCCGACGAAACGGGCAGGGGGTATGGATATGAAGCTGTCAAACAGGATATTCGGCATTATAAGAATCCTTTTACTGGTGTGTTTTCTTCCCGTGCTGATCTGTGTTGTATTTGTGGGAACCCGCATGGATTATTGGGAAACCGTGAAGATCTCCACCAGACTGCCCAATCCGGTATTGGCAGTCATAGCGGCGGCAGGACTGGCTTTTTGCATCTTCCTTTTCCGGAAATCGGATCATATCAGACTTTCGTCAGAGGTAAATTGGATCACTGACTGTGTGCTCATTTTCCTTTTCTACATCCTGTTTCTCGTCAATATCCGGGTGGCAAGGGAAATCGCCTTTTTCCTTCCCACCGATTATATGATGGTAAGCGGTACGGCTTATAAGATCGCCAAAGAAGAGCCCATCGGGTATCTCTTTTACCTTTCCATCTATCCCAACAATATTCCCATATCCTATATTTTGGGAAAGCTTTACCACAGAGCCATGGAATGGCGGAATTACCCCTACATATATGAATTTTTCTGGATCCAGGTAAACTGTGCCCTTATTTCCATAGGAGGCTTTTTCAGCTGTCTCACGGTTAAAAAGCTTACAAAGAAGCTGATGCCCACAGCGGTTACTTTCGGACTGTATTTCGTGCTGGGAGGGATGTCCGCATGGAAGATCGCACCGTACACGGATACTTATTCCATGATCTTTCCGGTGATATGTGTCTATTTCTATCTGTGCTACAGAGAGGCCGGACATACCTGGAGCAGATACCTATGCCTTCTGCTGTCGATACTGGCCGGAATGGCAGGCGGCTTTATCAAGCCCAGCGTGTATGTTGTCATTGTGGCACTTTTAGGTTGGGAATTCATCTGTTTCCTGGCGGACTGCAGACAGAGATGGAAATTTATCCTGCCGGGGATCCTCTTAGCGGCCGCACTGGCATGGGGAACCAGCGCTTATACGGATCATCTCATAGAAGCGATTGGCCTGGATTTCAACAAAGAACTGGCGGCAGGCTGGCAGCACTATTTTCTGATGGGCCTGAACGAGGCAACTACCGGAGCGTACAATTCCGAAGATGCACTGTTCGGGGAATTTCAGGACAGCAGAAGCGACCGGATACACGAGGAACTGACAAGAGCCGCGGACAGACTGAAAGACAGGGGACTCCCGGGCAGCATCTGGTTTTATCTGAGGAAGCTGGTCATGACCTTTAATGACGGGACTTTCGGATGGAACATGGAGATCTATGCTTATGAATACTATCCGGATTCCATGTACAGCAATACTCCTCTGGCACAGCGGCTCAGAAGCATCTTCTGGGGAAATGAGCTGAATTATGATGTGGGCGGGTACAAGACTCTCTGCCAGCTGGTCTGGATCTTCTGCCTGCTGGGAATCCCGGGCATCTGCCTGTCCGAAGAAAGCATGAAAGAAAAATCCGGCTTTCTCATAGTCTGCTTTCTGGGAATCTTTTTCTATCAAATGCTGTTCGAGGCAAGGGCGCGCTATCTCTTCTGCTTCCTGCCCATGATACTTCCCACCGCCGTATGTGGCATGCAGCAGTATACGCGCATTTGGCTGCTCTGTCGGAAAAGAAAGAACGCGGGGGAGGGAGTTTTATGACCATTGCCGATTCCTGTATGCTGGCCAAAGATATTTTGTTCTGCTCTCTTGACACTCTGTCCGGATTCAGAAAAGACAGAGGAAGAAAGTTTATTCTGTTCGATACCCCTGTCCACGGTAATCTCGGCGATCACGCCATTGCCGTGGCAGAGTTAAAGCTTTTGCGGGATATCTGCGGTTCACACATCTATGAGTTTCCCGGATGTGAGTATTACAGATTTCGTCATTTTATCTCAAAATATATTTCCCCCGATGATGTGATCCTGATCCATGGCGGAGGATTTATCGGCACATTATGGGCCCGTGAGGAAGACACGTTTATCCGGATTCTGGATATGTTTTCGCAAAATAAAATCATCGTATTTCCCCAGACTGTCTATTTCGAGGATTCGGAACGCGGAGCCCGGGAATGCAGACGCTTTTATCAGGCCATAAGCAAATGCAGGGATTTTACTCTGTTTGTAAGAGAAAAGCATTCCCATGAATACATGCGCCTCCACTTCCCGTCGGTCAGGACGTTTTGCGTGCCGGATCTCGCAACATACCTGGATTTTCCGTTTCATTGCCGGCGGACAAAGACCGCTCTCTTCTGCATGAGAAAGGATCATGAAAAAGCATTGGCTCCGGAAACGGCAGCCCGCTGTCAGGAAAAACTGAGGGCACGCGGCTACTCTGCCGCCTTTACCGATACCATTGCAGAACATCCCGTCACAAGGGCAACAAGGGAAAAGG
>JAIEKC010000465.1:0-3473 GCA_029064505.1 Acetatifactor sp. | reverse complement strand
CGTGAGGATACCTGTTATCAATCGGATCAAGCTGTACGGGTATGGACAATAAACGGCATAGAAGTCGGCAGAAGCAACATGCTTTCGGAAGAGGAGATAGAGGATCTTCTGTACAATGAAAACAGTGAGTGGAAGCTGAACGGGGACAGGTGGCGGGTGAAATATTTGTGAAAGAAGAAGCGGGAGACATAAGTAGAGATGGAAAATGAGGGAAATAGGTATTGATTCACACATCCACAGGAGAAGGCTGACGGGCGCCTGGCGCGCAAGTAGGGGAAGAGGAACCTACTCTGCCCGATCGTTGAAAATGTAAGAGGTTACAATAGCGCGAAATAGATAAAAATTTAACTTATGCAAAAACTGTTGATACTATTGGATAAATATTGTAGAATAAGGAAAGTAAGTTTGTGTGAAAAGCACAACGAAATGTAAATGCTTACATAAAAATTTACAGAAGTATATGCAAGTATTGATCTGGGGGTTTATATCAATGTAACGATGCGGAGCTGATATTGAAAAATGCGAAGTGTTTCCCCGGCAGATGGCTTTTGAGCCATTCATCACACATTTGGGCTGATATGTCCGGTTTAGAGTGTGTTTGAAAAATGCTTTCCCCGAGGTGTGCGCAGCAGGCCTCGAAGTGGAGCGTGCAAACCGGAGGAATGATTTTTCAAATGCGCTCTGGTATCGTTACAAATGAATGAGGAAAAGAGGAGAAGAGTATGAGCCGACTGAAAATCGCAACACCCAATACGGCGCAGCTGACGGTAGAGCGTCTTTACAAGGACCTGGAACGACGCATCATTGCCAGCCCGCCCGGACTTTGTCCCGTGGATCTGCAGCTGTCTTTCTTAAAGCTGTGTCATGCCCAGACCTGCGGCAAGTGTACGCCCTGCCGTATCGGACTGGGACAGCTCCAGAATCTGCTGGAGGATGTGCTGGAGGGAAGAGCCAGTCTGAAAACGCTGGATCTGATCCGTGAGACTGCGGGTAATATCATGGATTCCGCCGACTGCGCCATCGGTTATGAGGCGGCGCACATGGTACTCACCGGCATGGAAGGCTTTATGGAGGACTACAAACATCATATTGAGCATGGAAAGTGTTCCTGCCATATCACCCAGCCCGTTCCCTGTGTGGCGTTGTGCCCCGCAGGTGTGGATATTCCCGGCTACATAGCTCTGGTGAGAGAGGGGAGATATGGGGATGCGGTGAAGCTGATCCGCAAGGACAATCCCTTCCCCACGGCGTGCGCCCTGATCTGCGAGCATCCCTGTGAGGCAAGATGCCGCCGTAATATGATCGACAGTTCCATCAATATCAGGGGCCTGAAGCGTATGGCGGTGGATAATGCCAGAGCCAACACCGTTCCCGTGCCGGAGAAGGCGGAGAGCACCGGCAAGAGGATCGCCATTGTGGGCGGCGGCCCCGGCGGACTTTCCGCGGCTTACTATCTGGAGCTCATGGGACATCATGCGGTGGTCTTCGAGGAGAAGAGTAAGCTGGGAGGCATGCTCCGCTACGGCATTCCCAGCTACCGTTTTCCCAGAGAGCGGCTTCAGGAGGATATCGATGTGATCCTTTCCACCGGCGTGGAGGTCAGGCTGAACACCAGGATCGGCAATGAGGAGGGGGAGATTCCCTTTGAAAAGCTGCGAGAAGAGTTCGACGCCGTACATGTGGCCATCGGCGCCCACACGGACAAGAAGATCGGTATTGAGGGCGAGGACTCCAAAGGCGTGATATCCGCGGTGGAGATGCTCCGCAATATCGGTGACGATAATATGCCTGATTTTAAGGACAAGACAGTGGTGGTGGTAGGCGGCGGCAACGTGGCCATGGACTGTACCCGTTCCGCCATCCGCCTGGGCGCTAAGAAGGTAGGCATTGCCTACCGGAGACGCCAGGTCGATATGACTGCCCTTCCCGAGGAAGTGGAGGGCGCCATCGCAGAGGGCGCGGAGCTTTACGCGCTGAAAGCGCCTCAAAAGATTGAGGCGGACGAGAACGGCAATGTGACGGCGCTCTGGGTGGAACCTCAGATCATCGGTCCCATTGACGCATGGGGCAGGGCACGGCCCATTCAGGCGGATGTGCCGCTGATGAGGATTCCCTGCGATATCGTGGTGGTGGCCATCGGTCAGGGTATTGAGACACGTCACTTCCAGGAAGCGGGGCTTTCCGTGAAGCGGGGAACCATTTCCGCCATGAGCGACAGCGAGGTAAAGGATGTGCCCGGCGTCTTTGCGGGGGGCGACTGTGTGACCGGACCGGCGACCGTGATCCGTGCCATCGCGTCCGGAAAGGTGGCCGCGGCAAATATTGACGAGTATCTGGGATATCATCATGTGATCCCCTGCGATGTGGAGATCCCGCCCGTGATCTATGAGGACAAGGAACCCTGCGGCAGGATCCAGCTTTCCGAGAAGGAAGCGGAACGCAGAAAGAAGAATTTCGATGCCTTCGAGTGCGGCATGACGGAGCAGGAAGCCTGTCAGGAAGCGGGACGCTGTCTGCGCTGCGACAGGTTTGGTTATGGAAGTCTGAAAGGAGGACGTGCGGCAATATGGTAAATCTTACAATAGATGGTCTTAATGTTTCCGTTCCCGAGGGAACAACCGTTATGAAAGCGGCGATGGAGCTTGGCATCGAGGTTCCCCACCTCTGCTTTCTGGAGGGAATCAATGAGATAAGCGCCTGCAAGGTCTGTGTGGTGGAAATGCAGGGTAAGGATAAACTGATCACCGCCTGCAACAGCCCTGTGGAGGAGGGCATGGTGATCTACACCAATTCTCCCAAGGTGCGCCGCGTGCGCCGGACCAATGTGGAGCTGGTGCTGTCCCAGCATGACTGTCACTGTGCCACCTGCGTGAGGAGCGGTAACTGTAATTTACAGAAGATTTCCAACGATCTGGGTATTCTGGAAGTTCCTTTTAAGGAGGAAGTGCCTGCGGCACCCTGGGATCATTCCTTCCCTCTGATCCGGGATTCCAGCAAGTGTATCAAATGTATGCGCTGTGTACAGATCTGTGATAAAGTGCAGGATATGCATGTGTGGGACGTGCAGAATACAGGCTCCCGCACTACGGTGGATGTAGCCCGCAATAAGAAGATAGATGCCTCCGACTGTACGCTCTGCGGACAATGTATCACTCACTGTCCTACCGGAGCTCTCCGGGAGAGAAATGATATACCCAAAGTATTCGATATGCTGGCAGATCCCGAGAAGATCACCGTGGTACAGGTGGCGCCCGCTGTCCGCACCGCATGGGGCGAGGAACTGGGGCTGACTCCGGAGGAATCCGGCGAGGGCAGGATGGTGGCGGCGCTGAAGCGTAACGGCTTTGACTATGTATTTGACACCAACTTTGCGGCGGATCTCACGATCATGGAGGAAGGGAATGAACTGCTGGAGCGTCTGGGCAATCCCGGCAAATACGCATGGCCCATGTTTACCTCCTGCTGTCCCGGAT
>JAIEKC010000464.1:0-2038 GCA_029064505.1 Acetatifactor sp. | reverse complement strand
AGCATCAGCTCGGCGCGTTTACGGACTGCAACCATGGGCAGGGGCTTGCGGTGATCCATCCCGCTTATTACAGACATATTCTGAAGGATGCGGAGGAGAAATTTGGGCGGTTTGCAAAAGCCGTATTTGGGAAAGATACAGCGGAGGAGGGCATACAGGCGCTTGGCGATTTCATAAAAGAGTGCGGGCTTCCGACCAAGATGGGAGAATTGAGGTCAAAGGTGGAGATTACGCCCGAAGTGCTGCGCAAGGTGGCTGATACCTGCAATATTATCAAATGCAATCCCCGTGAACTCAGCCGGGATGAGGTTTATGATATTCTGATGGAGTGCATGTAAAAATTGAGCTTCGCTCAATTATGAGATAGTTGCTCAAGCAAAGCGGGGCTTTGCTGCAAACTCGGAGATGAATAAATGGAAAGAAGGAGATAAGCATGAGCGAGCAAAAATATGTAAAACTGAATAATGGTGTGGAAATGCCGGTGGCGGGCATCGGGACGTTTCTGTTGAGCCCGGATGAGGCGGAGGCTTCCGTTTTAAGCGCGCTGCAGGGCGGTTATCGTCTGATCGACACGGCAAATGCTTATGTGAATGAGAAAGCTGTGGGCAGGGCAATGAAAAAGTCCGGTGTGCCCAGAGAGGAAATCTTTCTGGAGACAAAAATCTGGCCGGCGTTCTATGAGCAGGAGGGCGCTGTGGAAAAGACGCTTCAAAGGCTGGATACCGATTACATTGACCTGCTTTTGATTCACCAGCCTGCGGGAAATTATTTGGCGGGCTACCGGCTGATGGAGAAGGCTTATAAAGAGGGAAAGGTGAAAGCCATCGGGCTTTCCAATTTCAATAAAGAGCAGATTCAGGAAATTTTGGATACCTGTGAAGTAAAGCCCACCATTCTGCAGACGGAAGTGCATCCTTATTTTCAGGAGAAGGAGCTGAAAGCGTTTCTCAATAAAGAGGGCATGGTGATTCAGGCGTGGTACCCGCTCGGACACGGCGATAAGACATTGATTGACGAGCCGGTATTCACGGAACTGGCCGGGAAATACAAAAAGAGCAATGCGCAGATCATTCTGCGCTGGCATATACAGGCGGGTAATATTGTGATTCCCGGCTCTAAGAACCCTGACCATATCCGCGATAATTTTGCTCTGTTTGATTTTGCATTGACTGACGAGGAAATGGCACGGATAGAGGCTGTTGATAAGAATAAGAGATATTATACGAGCACGCCCCAGATGCTGGAGGGGTATGTGAAGATGGTGCCGGACGTGGACGGGCAGAAGTGAATATTTATGTCGGAGAGTGCGGCTGGGAGAAGTTATGATAAAAAGATTTTTGTCTCTGTTTACAATCGGAATATTTACACTCGGCATGGCTGGATGCACGTCATTCGGTCATGCCGGTTCAGCCCCCGCACAGACAGGACCGGCAGAGAAACTGCCGGAGCAGGATGTCATGTGCGCTATCCGCATCACGGCAGGAGATACGGTTTTAGACGGCGTATTGTATGATAATCCGACGGCGCAGGAATTTGCCGAAATGCTCCCTATTACAACGGCAACATGGCATGCTGCGCCTGGGTTTGCAAGGGCTTTTGACCTTACAGAGCAGATTGCCGAAAAAGGGGAACCGGGATACGGTTATGAACCTGGTTCGCTGGCATACTGGGATGACGGACCGTCCATTGCGATGATTTACAAGGCAAGCCGCAGGGAAACGGTGGTAGCGGTCGTGCCGATTGGGAAGATGACATCGGATGCCTCCATGCTTGAGGAATATGAGGAGAGCATTACCGTTGAGATTGTGAAAGATGAGGAGAGATAACTGATGAGAAAAAGAATATGTATGATGTTGGCAGCAACATTATGTGCTATGGTACTTACCGCATGTGGAAACAATGGCGGACAATCAAGTAATAACAACGCTCAAAATCAGTCCGGGAGCGGCGATATGGTACAAAATTCAGAGACGGACAATCAGAATCATGAAGAGATAACAGGAACAGAAATACAATCGGATACTACAGAAGCTACAGA
>JAIEKC010000463.1:0-1529 GCA_029064505.1 Acetatifactor sp. | reverse complement strand
CTCAGTATACCATTTTATGTATGCAAAATCACTCTATTTTTCCACAAAATCCTTCCGCATGGGAGTGAAAATGTCCAGTATCACTCCGTCATCCTCCAGCGCCACCAGCCCATGAGGCACATCGGCTTCCGCATAAAAGCATTCTCCAGGCTCCAGGATCTGCTTTTCTCCGTTTATATTTGCCTCAAAGCTACCCTTTAAAATATAACAGCACTGACGATGAGGATGTGTGTGCACCGCGCCCTCCATTCCCTTCTTCCATACCAGCTCCACCACCATCAGATCCTCAAGATAACCCTTTATGGTTCTCACCACTCCATTTTCCAGAACTTCCGGTTTAAAATCCTCTTTCCGCACAAACATGACCATAATCTCCTTTTGCTCTTCGTTTCTATCCGGCCTGCCCGCTCCGCACTCGGATCCTCTGTGTGCAGATGCAGTTTTCCAACACCTGTGATATTTACAGTATATCTCAGTCCCCCAATGTATGTAAACCGCAAATATTGCTGTTCACAAAGTTATTCTATGAAGCACCTCTGTACCACACAAAATTACCTCTAGGATAATCCTCCCCTGTATGGTATACTACATAATGTCAGGATTTACCGTACTGCATTGGTTAAACGTATGCGGTTGGCATCATGTAGTCAGGTTGCTCGGAAATTCTAACTGTCAGGCAGTATAAAATATTGACACAGAAATAAGGAACTGTTCAGAAATAAATCTTCACATCAGGCCTGCCTGTGTCAACATTCTACCCTATTTATTTTGTCAGAGGAAAACACTATGATATTATCCGATAAAACAATATTGAGAATGCTTGAAGACAGAACGCTGACCATCTCCCCACTTGAAAAAGAACAGATACAGCCCGCCAGCGTGGACATTCGCCTTGGCAATACTTTCAGCATCGTCGAGGATTCCTCTACCGGTATCATCACACTAGATAAGGAAATCTCCTATAAAACGATCTCAACAGACACATATATCCTGCTTCCCAATCAGTTCATTCTTGCTACTACCATGGAATACTTTGAACTGCCGGATAATCTGACGGCTTTCGTAGAAGGCAGAAGCTCACTGGGAAGAATGGGCCTTTTTATTCAAAATGCCGGCTGGGTTGACCCGGGCTTTCAGGGAGAGATCACACTTGAATTATTTAATGCCAATCGCTGTGCCATAGAATTAAAAGCCGGCCGCAGGGTGGGACAGCTTGTGTTTGCCCACCTGGATGATGTTGCATTAAACCCCTACAACGGTAAATATCAATACCAAAGAGGTGCAACCGGTTCAAAGGTATTTCTGGATAACCCGCAGTAAATGCTCTGTTTTGTGCCTTAAAAAGCAGCTTTGATCATTGTCCCTCTTCACTTTTTCTTGTGGCACGGTATAAAAACTGACCTTCTTCATCCACGGATCGGGCATAATACACATTTATCTCATCCGTATCATACTCTAAAATATAATAGCAAAAAATAACGGTGCCATCAGAAAATACCTGCTCGGGGTACTTTATATATATCTTATTG
>JAIEKC010000462.1:299-6524 GCA_029064505.1 Acetatifactor sp. | reverse complement strand
ACAGTATACACGATACATCTGTATTTCGCAACAAACGGCGTCCAGAATCATATTTGACGGCATCCACCATTCATATTATAATATTTTCATACGGATTTCTTATCTTTCCTTTACCAAAACGCCAGTACTCCATCCAGTCAGAAACCGTACTTTTGAACCGCCAGTTTCGTACCATTGCATTACACTGGCACAAACCATGCGACTCCAAAGTCCAATTCCTGACCGGATGGAGTTCTAAGGAAACTCTATAAAATCAAGGAGGTGCACCCATTGAATCAACTTCACACCATGAAAAATCCATGGGCATCAAGCAGCATTAATGTCCAGTGTCAGCACTGCAACAACGTTTTCACCGCACAGAGGATCAACTGTTTCGACACACTGCTGTGGCCGGAGGGCAGACAGGTACTGGACGAGGAAGATTTCTTCCATCCCGTCTGCCCACATTGCCGGACCCGGGCGGATCTGGGTTATCCCAGCCGTTACATAGACAGAGAACTGGGGATCGCCGCCGTGCTGGTGCCGGGCATCGAAAATCAGGATACCGGCCAACTTTTCCCCCACATGAACCGCTATATGGACAGACTGGCTCTGGACCGGATGGAGCACAGGGCCGTGGGCAGCTTTTATTCCATGGCAGAGCAGATGCGCATCCATCAGCATCATCTGAACGATAAGGCCGTCCAGCTCTTAAAGCCTTTTATGATCGGAGGTCTGCAGTCACAGGGTCTTGAAGTGTGGAACGGTTTCTTTACGGGTCTGCTGCACCCGGAAGGCCAGACAGAGAATACCGTATATTTCTCCATTCAGGAAGAGGCAAAAGATGTCTACACCGAGGATGTCTATCAGTTCCACATTTACCTGACAAACGGCGATATCATTCCCCAGGGAATCAATGATACCGCCTATCGGATCTGCATGAACATGCTGGAACAACAGGGACTGGCGGAGGACGACGGGCTGTTCCATCTCTACGATCTGGCATGGGCCATTGACTTCCATAACAGCCTGCAGCAGGAAGCCTGAAACATTATCCAAAATCAATACCATCGATCCCGCGGCATTGGTCAGCTGCCCGTGCAGGCACGGCTGAACGGCTCATTGCCCGCGGGAATGAAAGGAGCTGATAAAGCATGAAATCAGATATCATTCAAAAAGCGGAACATTTATATAACACCGGAAATGTGAATGAAGCGCTCCAGTACTATGCTGTCAGTCTGTGGCGCGGGGAAGAAGACAGCCCGGAACTCTTATTCCCGTGGCTTGGAGACAGGGATCTTGTGGCCAAAGCCGGCGAACAGGCCGTCTGCGGTTTTATCGCCGGCATTTTGCTGTCGATAGACCGATATGAAGAATCCCTGCGGGAACAGCTGTGGGCATTGTGCCAGAATACACTGGACAGCATTTCCGTGTGCGAGGACAGGCAGGATACTACCGACAGATACGTTGTGGAATGCAATCTTTACCGCCATAAGAAAGAACCGGAAAAGGCGCTGGAGATCATAACAAAGGGCCTTGAGCGTGGCGGCACCGCCTCAAGGTATACCTTTGCGGGACTGACTTACCTTGATCTGGAAAAAGAGGAAGAAGCCGAGAAGTACCTTGCTCTGGGATATGAGTCAGACCCGTCCAATGCCGCTCTCTACAACGATCTGGGAGACTATTATTTCCGGAAAAGGCGTTGGCGGAAAGCAGGCGAATGCTATTATAAGGTTCTGGAAGCCGGGAATTACAATGACTGCAGCTGGGCCGAACCTTCCTGGATCTTCTGCTGCTTTATGGAAGATGCCAGTCCCTATGAGAAAGAGCGTCTTGTCCTGTGCGCCGCCGCTGACCTGAACAATGAGCGCGCCCAGGAGCTTTGCCGGATGGCTGTATTCGAATCCATGACACCCAATGTGGATTATCTTAACACAGGCTCGGAAAGCATCATCAATGCACTGCGGAGTATGCGTGAAAAGGGCATTTCCTCGGGCGTTGTCCGCTGTGCCACCACCTGTCAGGAATCGGCAAGCAGTATCAACGCGGTACGTCTGGGAATCGAACAGATCTGCGGGGAGCCCTCCGCTTTCGAACTGACTTCCGGCAAGGCGCAGGATCCTCCCCTGGATGAAACACTGGACGAGGAAGGAATCCTTTTATGGAACTATCCCGACATCAACACCCCTGTTGCCGCTGTGGAAAGGCCCTGCGATCATGTCAGCAGCCTTGTGGAAGCGCTGGCCTCCATGGATTTCTATCTGCCCGCATGGTATGAGGCGGCAAAGGAGTATGCGGATAAGCTCTCTAAAACAGAGATGGACGATCTGTACGGCGTCATGGTTTTCCCGCCGAAACAGAAGGACAATCAGCTTCCCGCCGAGGAATGGCTGCTCCGGGTACAGATCGCGGCAGTATGTATTTTGGCGCATCTTTCGCTCCATGAACTTGACCGGATCTGCAAGGGACAGCTTGACTGGCCCGTCATCCCCGCCTTTACACTGGCCGCATGGCTTTCCTCCCAGGATACGGCTTATGCGCAGTGGGCGGAAAATATTTTAAATATAGTGGAAAGCCGTATTTCAAAAAAGAATTACTGCTTTTTTGAATATGCGTACGTCTGCGCCGCTTACCTGCTGCCGGGCAAAGAGGAATCGTATTATACCGGGCTTTGGCAGAGACGGCAGGAATGGCTGGGGGAATAGTGCGAAAAGAACTTCCAGCACTCATGCCAGAGGGCATTTCTCATCCGGAGCCGAGTCTCAGCCAAAGCTGTTTCGCACCATTGTATTGTTAAAATTTCCAGACGATGCCACCGCACCGTCTCCTTCCACCGCCTTGCGCTGACGCAAACATCGAGCACTGATTTACTTCAAGATTAACGCAACGATGCACTAAAGCGTGTTTGAATAATGCTTTCTCCAAGGTGTGCGTCAACACCCGCACTGCGGTGATGGCAGGTTAAAAGGTTTCCGGAACAGCAGGGGAATCGCCCGGAACGCTATACGAAAATTTGCCCGATAAGTGGTCTGGAGATTCCGGGAATCTATGACATCGGAAAAGGAGGGGATCAAAAAATGAACGTAATTCCATATCAGGAGAAATACAAAAAAGACTTCATACAATTCAATACGGACTGGATCGTAGATCATTTCGGCTTTCTGGAGGAAGAAGATTTACATACTTTTGAGCATATTGAGGAAAGCCTGCAAAACGGAGCAATGATCTATTTTGCCGTGGAGAACGAAAATGTTCTGGCCACATGCATGTCCAAACCAATGGACCATGACGGTACATGGGAATTATGCAAGCTGGGTTCCAATAAACACCTTCCCCATAAAGGGGCGGGAAGCGCCGTCTTCAAAGCTGCCATGGACTGGGCTGTCGGACATGGCGCAAAGAAACTGTTCATCCTGTCCAACAGCAAACTAAAGGCAGCCGTTCATATTTATGAAAAATACGGCTTCCATGAAGTGAAACTGGATGACTACGAATATGTCAGGGGAGATATCGCGTTCGAGTACATGGTCCCCCATGAAGCGAATTGATACCCGAAAGGCAGCTGCTGTTACCAGTAGCTGCCCCGGGAGTGTAATAACTCCCACTGCTGCAGAATCTCTCTCATCTCCATACATATGATTGAAATGCATTCCCAGGCTGACTATTGCGTAGGAAATGAGTTGCATAAACCGGGGAGAAAGATACAAAAAATTCAAGATGAAACCGATAAAAGAATTATAACCCCACAACGTTCGATCACAGCTCCGGTTACGCTTATATGCCTGTAGAAAGAGGCGTGTGATCGGTTTCTAACCTCTGAAAGGAGTTGAGCCGGAAAACATTGGTCTGTTGAAGGGACGCTTACAATGGCTTTTTAATATTGATTCACAAAAAGAATGCATAAAAGAAACCATATCGTGCAAAACAATTTATAGAAATGATAATTGAAAAGGACAGCGACTGCATTATTGTTACACATGGATTTTTTATGCACACACTCCTAAGTCAAATGAAGAAACAGACATTTCAGATCAGTCATACACGATTAAGTTATTCAAACGGTGAATGTGTTATTGCAGAACGATAAGTTCAAATTTGTTGCACTGAAAACTGAATAACCGCCGCCCATGACAGGCAGCATACCGAAACAGGATATTTATGTTAATCAGAATTTTCTGAAGCAAACAGGCTCATCTGTTCAAAGTCTATCCGCCGTTCCAACAGTGGCGGCGTCTTCTGAAGGAAGGCTCCCGCCAGCTGGTCCTCATTCAGCCACTTATGGACCTCGTGACAATGCGCTTTTTGCATATGCGCACCAGCTCCCCAATGATCTGCTCCTGTCGGGGGTAGGTATACGAAACAGGCGCATCAAATGAAATAACCATATCAAAGGATTTATCATCAAAATCCTTTAAATCCTCTAATGCTCCTTTCACGAAGGATATTTTGTCAAGAACCCCTGCTCTTTCTGCCAGTTCTTTTGCTTTGTCTATCATAGGCTGCGAGATGTCAAAATGCGTGACATTGCATCCGTGTTTTGCAAGAAGAATGGAAAATCTGCCGCTCCCGGCGACTTTCCCGTTCACCTTTATCCGGTAAATTCCATAAGCGTTCAGATATTTTTCTGCTATAATCCATAAATCAATCTCCTTCGATAAATTATATAATATTTGCATGTATCTCTTTTATCATTTCAACTACTTTGATATGTCCATCAACTAACATTTCAACTATTGGCGGATCATCCGCATCATTGTTTTCATTTTTCCAATAAATATCCGACAGCCGCATATTTTCCTGTTCATTTAACTGTGCATCAAAACATTTTGTCGCATCACCGTAAAAACAATTCCCATCTATATCCAGCTTAACAATGCTATATGTTGGGCGGCCTATTTTCGCAAAATACTTACCCCAGTTATCAGCCTCCTCAAATGTCCTTGATACATATAGGCAGCTCATTCTCGAAGGGTACGCGGGATACTTTGTCTTTCTGACTTCCTCCAATGCCAATTCCCGCATAGCAACTGATGTATGATGTTCTAATGTTTCTGCATTGTAATTTGCAGGATTACTGTATATATCTTTAACAATATTGATTTTCTCACAAACTCTTTGATACACTCCGTTGTGATGTGCTTCATCAAAAATAAGTTGTTGCCCCACTTTCAATGGTCTATCCGTTACAACATGAAATGCATACATTTTATTCTCCTCCCTTCTGAACTATAGTCTATCAAATATCTTAAAAGACATATACCTCAAAGTTTATTATAAAAAAATGTTAGCCAACCTAAGTTAGCTCACACCTGATAATTTTGCCTGTCTGATAATTCGCTGTATGCTTTTTTCTGATAAATAATAGCTTTTTGCCAACTCGTAAATAGTTATGCCTGCCTCTGTCTTGTATCGGGAAATTAACCTGGCCGGACATCAATCTTGAGCAACAATTTCTGACAGTCCGCAGGAATATCCGTTACAACGGTGCTACCCATAAGCACGAAATCGGCTCAACCAAGAGAAAAAGTGTGTATAGTTGAGTTTGAAAAATCAAAACAGCCGCTTAAGATCACAGCGACTGTCCCGTTCCCATCATTTTCCCCAACTGCTCCAGGATTCCCACATTCCCGTTAACGGATATCTCTCCCACCCTGTCACAGATCCTCTCCAGGTACTCAAGCTCTTTCAGCTTATAGAGCGTCCGGTTCTCGTCCATGAGCTTCGCCGTGTTGAGCAGGGATCTGGTGGAGGCCACCTCTTCCCTTCTGGAGATCACATTTGCCTGCGCCGTCTTTTCCGCCACAAGGACAGAATTCATGATCTCCCTGATCTCGCCGGGCAGTATGATATCCTTGATCCCGGCGGTGAGGAAGGTGACGCAGAACATCTCTTCCTTCCCTTTAAGGGCCTCGTAGATTTCTCCGGAGATCTGCTCCTTCGCCTCCAGTATCTCATCCAGCTTATAATTTCCCACGATCTCCCTGATCACAAGCTGTACTGCGGGGTAAAGCTGTCCCTTCAGATCCGAGATCGTGGAAACGAACTCCACGGCATCCCGTATCTTATACATGCAGGCCACATTCATCCGGATACCGATCTTATCCCTGGTCAGGATCTCCTGTCCTACAATGTCCATTTCTTTCTGCTTCATGTCAAGCACACAGTAAGAAACAACATGACAGTAATTCCAGAAACGGTATACTCCTTTGGAAAGCGGTTTCTGCATCACATTGTCATAATACACCA
>JAIEKC010000462.1:0-289 GCA_029064505.1 Acetatifactor sp. | reverse complement strand
CACCAGACCGGTTTCCCCCTCGCCCACTGACAGTTCCGTATAGAGATGCTTCGGAACCAGTGTCAGCATCTGCTTCGAAACCTCGGAGCCGATCACGGTTTCCGCCATGGACACGATCCGCATCTCATACCGGTCGAACACATTCCAGAACACGTACTCCTTCCGATTTGCAAAGGAAGTCAGTTTTCCGTTCATGTAAAGGAAACCCACAGAGCCGTCCGGTATTTCCATATGTACGGTGGCCTCCAGAAAGGCAGGATCTCTGGAAAGTACCTGGTAAGGGACATCC
>JAIEKC010000461.1:0-13964 GCA_029064505.1 Acetatifactor sp. | reverse complement strand
TCGTAATATCTTGTGGCACCATAATCGGAAGTCTTCTCTCAATGTACATGTATGCCTTTCCCGTTCGTAAAGTACCAGCCGTCTCTGGTGGTGTCGTGACACTGGAAGACCAGATATCCGCCTGCCAGCTCCTCGTATTTTACATATTGTACAAATATGTTTTTAAAGGATAGCTGGGCTTCGTTCGTACCATCAATATGAGGACCGTCCGTGCTGCCGGAAAGATGCTGGGAGCGGTAGTACAACCCGTCATTTTCATTGTATTCAAAGTAGCAGCGGGTCAGCGGATAGCAGCCTGACATATCAATGTAAGTGGCATTTTCGGCATCCATGCCGTACTGGGTCAGGGCGTTAGGGCTGGATTTTGTGGTAAAATTGAAGTGGTAGTTGTCAGTCAGCCCTCTGTAAGCGAGTGAATATCCCTTTTTCTGGATGACACTTGCCAGTCCGGTGCCGGTGGCATAGCCGTTATGAGGCATGGGACGGCTGGAATCCCGGTAAAATGCGGCACTGTCGCTGTCCAGATTGCCGTCTATGTGCTGAGTGGTCGCCTCCGCCATCAGATCATTGATGAAATAAGGACCACCATAGTGAACAATGAAAGCGTCCCACTCAAATGCCCAGTATGCGTAGTAGGTGCGAAGACTGCGGATATTGCCGATCTTGTTCAGATTCTGCCAGTTCTCATAGATGGCCATCATCCTTGACATACGGCCTTCCACATTGGCTTCGTAGATAACAGACGCCTCTGACAGGCTGTAATGAGGGATAGCGGCATTCTCGTTAGGTATCATTACAGCAACGGGTCGCGTGTTGGCAACACTGGAATCTACCCACTCGTTGGTAAGACGGCTGCGCACCATGCCTGCGCGAGGGGGCTGCGAATCGTCTTCCGTCACAATATTTGGAGGAATTGTTTCAGGTACTGTGTTTGTCGGCTGGGTGGTCTGAACCGGAGCAGGAGACGGTTCGTCCCCCGTGATAACGGGACTGTCCAGATCCTCGCCACAGGCACACAGCATGAAAACAGCCGCTGCGGCGGCCAGCCATATTTTTGTTTTTCTCATGGTAATTCTCCTATGTCTTTGACAGAGCAGTGGAACATGATATGCCCCTGCCTTTTTCAAACAATATACCATGATCATAGAGCAATCATGGTATAAATGGCCATTTGGCCGTTGACTGTCTTGAATATGGAGATATTATATCACATAATAAGAAAAACGTCATTAAATGACAGGAAAATTAAGAATTTAGTGGTATCAGTTCAGCCATGCGGCCATTCAAAGATTACGCGTGGGTGTCTTCACAAAGCGCACTCCGCGAATGGCATGGTTGAAATGCCGGGATAAGGTTTTTCCCTGAAAAAGGTTTTATCTTGCGAATTACAGGGGAGAATAGTATACTGTTAATAAATCAAAAGAAAGCGACGGGTAAACTATGAGTTTGTTAAGCGTGATTGTTCCATGCTATAATGAAGAGGAAAGTGTGGAACTGTTTTACACAGAGCTTATAAAGAACGATCCCTTCTTTGAAAGGGAGAATATAGAGCTGGAGCTGCTGTATGTGGATGACGGATCCCGGGACGGAACGGTAAAGGAAGTCAAGAAACTGATCGAGCGTGATCAGAGGGTGCATCTGCTGTCCTTTTCCAGAAATTTCGGCAAGGAAGCAGCCATGTATGCAGGTCTCGAAAATGCAGCGGGGGATCATGTGGTTTTGATGGATGTGGATCTTCAGGATCCGCCCTCCCTGCTGCCGGAGATGTTTTCCTATATCGGGCAGGGCTATGACTCCGTTGCCACCAGGCGGGTCAGCCGCAAGGGGGAACCTCCGGTGAGAAGCTTTTTTGCCAGAATGTTTTACCGCCTGATGAAAAAGATCTCAAAGACGGAGATCATGGACGGCGCCAGGGATTACCGCCTGATGACCAGACAGATGGTAGATGCCATTTTGGCAATGCGGGAATATAACCGGTTCACCAAGGGAATATTCGGCTGGGTGGGTTTCAACACGAAGTGGCTGGAGTACGAGAATGTGGAGAGGGCAAAGGGAGAGACAAAGTGGAATTTCTGGAAACTGCTGGTCTACTCTCTTGACGGTATCACGGCATTTTCCACAGTACCGCTGCTTTTTGCATCGATCATGGGAGTTCTGTTCTGCCTGCTGGCATTTATTATGATCATCTTTGTCATAGTGCGGAAACTGATCTTCGGCGATCCGGTGTCCGGCTGGGCATCCCAGGTATGTATTATGCTGTTGATCGGCGGAGTGCAGTTTTTCTGCACCGGGATCCTGGGACAATACCTTGCCAAAACATATATGGAAGTGAAGAAACGTCCCATATATCTAGTAAAAGAAAAAATATAACCACTATATGTCGTATCTTAACGGAATCTTAGCGGGCAGAAAACTATTCGAAGTTCGACAGATATGGTATAATTGAATCATACAATCGCAGTAAGGAGCAGTGATCGACATAGAAAGGGGAATTCATATGGAGATTAATGCCATTAAAGATTGTGATTTAGAGAGATACGTTACCGATATCATGCTGGACATAGGAGTGCCTGCGCATTTAAAAGGATACCATTATCTGAGAGACGCGATCATGCTTTCAGGAAAGGATATGGAGGTGGTGAGCAGAGTTACAAAATTGCTCTATCCCACTATAGCCAGACGATTCCGGACTACAGACCAGAAGGTGGAGCGTGCAATACGCAACGCCATTGAAGTATCATGGACAAGAGGCAATGCCGATACTTTTGAAAGAATGTTCGGTTATTCCGTTTGCTCAGGCAGGACAAGACCTACTAACAGCGAGTACATTGCGCGTATCGCTGATAAAGTGCGCTTGGATTTCAAGGCCATGTAATGGAAACCAACTGTAAAAAGTATTAGTTTGCTCTATTACTGCGATTGGAGTAATTATGGAATTTATTCCGGTATTATTATTGACACTGGTTGTTTTGTGCCTGTGCGCTTTTCTGGGAAGCGGCGCGATGGTCATTTTTTATTTTGCAGGGAGATCTGCTGCAAAAAAACGCCGCAACCATTTTTTTTCAACATTTTCCCACAGACAGAATCCGGCACATAAGCCGGACTGGGCGGATGCACTGATAACAGGAGATTTGATCATGACGGGACTGGCGGTAACAGCTCATGTGGCGGCTGTATTTACCGGACAGTCTTTTTCCCGTTGCACAATTATCTTTGCGGGTCTTTTGGGAGCGGCGCTGTTTTTGGCGGCAGTACTGTTTCTTTTTTATGAATTATCCCATAGAAAGGAGAAAAGCGAAGGGAACCGGCATGCGGCAAACACGGCAAAAAAGCCGGACCCGGCGGCACGAATTCTGACAGGGATATTCTGGATACTTGTGCTGGCGCAGATGATCTGTATTCTGTGGAATGCAGGTGTGTATACAAAAGGGGATATGACGGTGGAAACCGTGGCGAGCTTCTTACAGACAGACGGAATTTACCGGGTGGATCCCATGACGGGACGAGCTTATGCGGGAGGGATTCCCTCCAGATTAAAGATTCTGTGTCTGCCCAGTCTGTATGGAGTTTTTTGCAGGCTGTCAGGGCTGTCACCTGAAAGCGTGGTGACGGCGGCGGTGCCGGTATGGGTTTTTGTCAGCAGTTATGCGGCATTTTTCTGTGTGGGAAAGAGTCTGTTCCCAGAGAACGGGAAAAAGCGGATCTGTTTCCTGATAATGACAGTCCTGCTTATGTGGGCGGGAAGCGGTTTTTACAGTATGGATGGTTTTGATCTGATCTACTGCGGTTATCGCGGTGTGACGATCAGAAATCTGGTATTCATTCCCTACCTGATCTCGCTCTGCATCAGAAAGAAATGGGGGCAGACCGTTCTGTGTATCATGGCGGAAGCCTGTATTGTGTGGACCTTCTATGGACTGGGCGCCTGTCTGCTGACAGCGGTGGGACTCCTGTTGGCGGAAAGGAGGCTGCGCAATGGCAGAACTTCTTAGAAATGCGTGGATGGGCTGGTTCAGAGTGACAGGCGGGGCAAAGATCATGGGCCTTTTCCTGATAGCGCTGCTGTTTCTGTGGATCGGTTACAGGCAGGAGAAGCAAAGGCAGCTCCTGCGCTACGGTACTGCGGCAGCTCTTTGCTGCATTGTACCTGTGACGGCTGTGGCGCTGATGCTGTATCAGACCAGATTTTATGATTATGAGTGGATTTGGAGCATTGTGCCTGTAACGGTCCTGACCGCTTACGCGGGAACAAAGGCGCTGGCAGAGCATTGGCAGGGATTTCGCAGAGAGGCATGGCGGAAGGGACTGCCTGTTACAGTGGGATTACTGGCAGCAGCGCTGCTGTGCAATGTATCAGACGATGCCGGTATAGACAGAAAGGCCGCGAGAGCAGAGAGAGTGGAAGCGGAAAGTATTCTGGAGACGGTAAGGGAAGAAGCGGGGAGCTTTCCGTCAGCGTCAAAGACGGATGAGAAAGGGGTTTCGGAGATTGCTGCGGCGGAGGGAGGAAGCGTCTGTATGTGGGCGCCCCGGAAGGTGCTGGAGCATATCCGCCGTTTGGACAGCAGTATTTTACTGCCCTACGGTAGAAATATGTGGGAGGAAGCTCTGGGCGCGTATTCGTATGATATCTATTCTGAGGAAGTGGAAAAGATGTATCAGTGGATGTGCATTGTAGAAGAAACCTGCACCGAAAACGATTTTGACATGACGGATATAATGATCGGGAAGCTGGAAGAACAGGAACTTTCCACCAGGGAATGTATGGAGGCTGCGAAACGGGCGGGTGTGAATCTGCTGATCCTGCCTGAAAATATAAACCGGTCGCTGTTGGATGAGGTGATGAAGGCCACCGGTGTCCGGCCAGAGCAGGCTTCAGGATATTATTTTTTTGAACTCTAGTATATCGAAAAATAAGTTCTTGATTCCACAATGGTTCTGAACGCATTGATTTATCAGACGTTGCAGAAAGTGAAAGTATCAAAGACTTAATTTATGCTGTACTGGCAGAAGAAATGGAAGCGACGGCCCGATAACGGCAGCATTTTCCAGGCAGGATCGATGTCTGCGGAATGAGGGGCGCGGAACGGACAGGAAGGCATGGCTTTAGTATGGGAGACTTGGTCAGTATTATCGTACCGGTATATAATGTGGAGAATTTCATAGGGGAGACTTTGGACTGTGTGTTGGCGCAGACCTATCCTGACTGGGAGCTTTTGCTGGTGGAGGACTGCAGCAGTGACAATACGCTCGCGTTGATACGGAAATACATGGATAGGACCGGGGATTCCAGGATCCGTCTGATCAGACAGCCTTCCAATATGGGAGCGGCACGGGCAAGAAACAGAGGATTGGAGGAAGCCGCGGGACGTTATATTTCCTATCTGGATGCGGACGATATCTGGATGCCTGAAAAGCTGGAGAGAGAGCTTGCCTTTATGAAAGAAAAGGGTGCCGGTTTTACTTTTACCGGGTATGAGTTTGCGGACGAGAATGGAAAAGGCACGGGAAAAATAGTGCATGTGCCGGAAAAGCTGACTTATAAACAGGCATTGAGTAATACCACTATCTTTACCACGACGGTCATGTTCGATCTGGGAAAGCTGTCAAAGGAACAGCTTGAGATGCCTGTTATAAAAAGTGAAGACACGGCATTATGGTTCCGAGTGCTCCGCAGCGGTGTGACGGCGTACGGTCTGAATGAAAACCTGGCGAAGTACCGGAGGGCGGGGAAAACCCTGTCTTCCAATAAGCTGGAGGCAATACGCAGGATCTGGAATCTGTACCGCAGGGCGGAGGGATTGAATGTGATATGCAGCGCCTGGCATTTCTGCTTCTGGGCGATGCGGGCCGTGAAGAGAAGAATCTAGGGAGCTATTTTATGGGACGCATTATCATATGAAAGAAGGATATGATCTTATTTTGTGTGTTGCGGTCTGCCGGACAGGTTTGGGAGGAATGGATAAATGAAAGCGCTTTGGGAGGAAATCAGATATTTTTGGTCGAACAGAATATATGTGCTGGCGGTATCTCTGACGGCGGTGTGCAGTTATGGCTTTAAGATCTCTCATGAGACCATAGGAATTGATGACACCTGCATTCCCCTGTATTTTGAGGATGGACTTGCGCCGGCAGTGGGTCGGTGGACTTTATATGTGGTCAATAAATTCTTTCATATATCTGAATTCGCTCCCTGGGTGACGGAGCTGGCGGGAGTACTGCTTCTGCTGCTTGCCGCTGCGGTCTGGTGCGTTGTGTTTTCCGGGATAACAGGAAGAGAGGGGCATATGGCAGAGTATACTGTCTTTTCGGTCCTCTTTCTCTCCTGTCCGCTGATCAGTGAGATTTATGTGTATTATCTCCATAATGGCATCAGCCTGGCGTACGGACTGACGGGAATTGCGTTGCTGCTTCTGTTGAAAGCTCTGGAGGCGAAGACGGAGACGAGGAAAGGAGTGCGGTATCTCATAGGGGCAGCGGCGGTATTGGCAGTGGCTTTGGGGTGCTATGAATCCTTTATGATTGTGTTTGCCGTCGGGGCGGTTCTTCTCTTTATTCTGGCCAGAGGTTTTGCAAAGGATGAGAAAAAGTATTTGGCCGCTCCCTGGAAATGGGGAGGGGCATTGCTGGTCACGGGAGCAGCGGCCATTGGTTTCAGATGGTTGGTTCTGCGGCTGGTTTCAGGCATCTTTCATATTGAGATCCCGGAGAGTTATCGAGTGAAATATCGGAGCGTGTTTTCCTTTGGGGAGATCGACCGGGCAGAATTTTTTATGAAAATAAAGAGGTTCTGGGTCAAATATTATTTGAATGCTTTTGCCTACCTTCCCATTGCCGTTCTGGTATTCGGCATAGCGGTTCTGTTGGTGATCTGTATTGTTCTGTGTATCCGCAAAAAAGATATTTTTCTGCTGGCGGCAGCGCTGGCTGTGCCTGTCCTGCCGGCATGTATGGTGATCATAGAGGGAAAGGAGACCTACTATCGGGCTGCTCAATATGTTCCGCTGATAGGGGCTTTTGCCATTTTTCTGCTGCTGAAACTGATAAGAGAGCATCTGCCGCGATACTGTATGAGTGTCGGTGTGGCACTGGCAGTGGTACTTTTGTGGAATCAGTGCGCAGAGATGAACAAATGGTTTTACGTGGATTATCTGAAATATCAGGATGCGAAAAAGGTGATGGAGCAGGTGGCTTTCAATCTGGAGAAGGATTTTGACACGGGAAAACCTGTTGTGTTCAGAGGCGCTTACAGAGTTCCCTATGGGATTGCCAAGGATGCCTATCTGGAGTATGACTCCGCAAAATACGGCTGGTTACGCCGGATCGGCGATATCATCGATCCGCATCTGGTAGAAAAATACAATGCCGAGGACGGCCATGGATATGTCTTTGCAGAGACTCCTGTGAATTCCGCTCTGCGGTGGGGAGTTACCGCTTTTGACGGTACGGCTTCCGAGCTGGGGAACTTCATGAATATGTTGGGGCATGATTTTGTGATCGAAAAAGATCTCCGGAAGATTGAGGATGCGGAAAAGCTTACGGAGGATATGCCCGAGTTCCCTGTAGAAGGTTATATCAGGGAATATGAAGAGTATATCATCATAAATTTGTAGATTATGTGAAAAATTCAGCTTTTCTGTACGAATGTGGGAAAATGTGGTATACTAATCAGATGTATACCTACACCGAAGACAATCGGAGGAAATAGATTTTGAGTGCAGTTACCAACGAAGAAAAGCTAAAAAAACTGGAAACTTATAAACGTCTGATTAATCTCGTGCTGGTAATGATCTGCCTGACCCTGGAGGTGGGAGACTTTGCGTACCATTGGCTGGTTCATTTTCAGTACAGTGTGGTGGAGCAGCTGCGGGATTTCTGGAGAATGGGACATCTGGCGGAAATCGGTTTTTACGCCATTGTGCTTCTGTTTCTTTCCAATATGTACGGCGGAATGCGTCTGGGATATCTGAAAAATGTGGAACTGATCTTTTCCCAGGTGTTTTCAACGATCCTGGCCAATATCATTATATACTTTGAGCTTTCCATTATGGCTCATCAAGCTTTTGTGCCTAAAGTATTTCTCATGATGATGATGGAACAGACTGTGATCGTGGTCGTATATATTAATGCGGCGAACCGTATTTACAAGTCCATCTTTCCGCCCAGAAAGCTGTTCCTTGTCCACGGCTACAGGCCTGTGGAGGATATCTGCAGTAAATTTGAGAGCAGAAGGGATAAGTATAAGATCACCAGGACAGTCCATATCAGAGAAGGCTATAAAAAGATCTGCGGTATGATTGCGGAATCCTACGATAAGGAAGAGTGTAATGCGGTAGTGATCGGGGATATGTCCGTGGAGGACAGGAATCTCTTATTAAAGTTCTGCTACGGAAGGGGCATACGTGTGTATCTGCTTCCTAAGATCACGGATGTGATCCTGATGGGGGCGGAAGAGCTTCACATTTTTGACACTCCCATTATGCTCACCAGAGAGTACAGTCTGACTATGGAACAGAGATTCCTGAAGCGGGCGGTGGATATTGTGTGTGCACTGATCCTGCTGATCATAGCTTCTCCGTTTATGCTGTTGACGGCGGTTGTCATCAGGCTGTATGATGGAGGACCTGTGTTGTACAGACAGGTGCGCTGCACTCTGAACCGCAGAGAGTTCGAAATTATGAAATTCAGAAGTATGCGAACGGATGCGGAGAAGGATGGGGTGGCAAGACTGGCGCAGAAGAATGACGACCGTATCACACCAATCGGAAAATTTATCCGGAAATGCAGGATAGACGAGCTTCCCCAGCTGTTCAATATTCTGAAGGGGGATATGTCCTTTATCGGCCCGAGACCGGAACGGCCCGAGATCATTGAGCAATATCTGGAGGTTATGCCGGAATTTGCATACCGCATGAAGGTAAAGGCGGGGCTTGCCGGCTTTGCGCAGGTATACGGGAAATACAATACCTCGCCTTACGACAAGCTCAAGCTGGATCTGACTTATATAGAAAATTATTCCTTTTGGATGGATATCAAACTGATGCTGCTGACATTGAAAGTCCTTTTCTGGCCCGACAGCACAGAGGGCGTGGAGACAGAGCAGATCACTGCCCTCAGGGAGGAAAAGGAATGGCAGAGGCAGCAGAAGAAGCAGGAACTGGATGACGGGGGGCAATAAATCTGCCGTCGTGAGGGGAAACGGGCAGCACAATATTGCCGACGTTCGGAAATGGAGAGAGAACAGATGTGGGAAGGAAAAGAGCCATTTGATTTAAGACTGACGGTACTCCGTCTGATCGCCTGTCTGGATAAAGTGCTGGTATTTACATTGGTGGGAACATTGCTGTTCGGCGGCGGATACTATGTGAAAAATGTGTTGCTGCGCTCCGAAAAACAATATGGAGTAACCTCTGTTTACCGTGTGGAATATCTGGTTGAGGAGGAGAAGGATATAGGCGTCGTCTATATTAATGAGATGAGCTGGAATACTTATGTCCAGACGCAGGAGTTTCTGGATGCGGTGATGAAGCATATGGAGATAAACGGCAGTTACATGGACAGCAACTGGATGGACAGCATCACCGAGGAGCAGGTGTCGGAATCTCTGACAGCCTGCCTGGCGTCGGATCTGCGGGTTCCCTCTACCACTGTTGTCACCAATTCCGAAGCTGTAAGCCTTTTTATCGCGAGAGCGGTGGAGCAGACCATGACGGAAGAGTTCCCGGAAGGAGTCAGGGAGATAACTGACATTCGTGTCATTGACGCTCCCGAGACTGCCGAGGAAGTGGTGCCTGATGTGCGTCCGGGAAGGGCGTTTGCGTTAAGCGCTGTTCTCAGTTGTTTCTTTACCGTGGTGATCCTGCTGTTAAAAGAGACCGGGGATGATAATATATGGCTCCCGGCTACCATTAAACTGCGTTATGGTGTGAAGACCGCAGGCACTCTGGAAAGTCCCGAACTGCCTGAGAACCTTCATTATATGTATAAGGAAAAGAAAAGAGTGGCTGTCTGTGGTGTGCAGACAGAGACCGATCCGGTGGAAATACTGGCCTCTCTCCGTGAGAAGTGTACGGAAGGTCTGGAAGAATGGTTTGCGGTGCCCTCCCCCATACTTTGCCCGGAGAGCTGCAGAGTATTGCGGGAGGCGGATGGGATTCTGCTGGCAGTACAGGCGGGAGCGCACGCAGGCGGACAGTTGAAATACTGTCTGGAGTATCTGCGACAGCAAGATTGCAAAGAGACGTCTGTCATTTTATGGAATGCGGACGAAAAACTGATCAGGGCGTACTATTTTGGAAGCCGTTTGACCATGCGGAAATGAACACGCTCTTGCGGGATATGTCGGTATGGGCTTGTGCGCGGACAGGCTGCGATGTATGGCGGCTGCGGGAACGGACGGATGATATGTGAGGTATGACGGAGTGAGAGGAAATAGGAAGGTTCAGGTATTGGCATCCGTTATGAACGAGACCATGGAAAATATTGTGGAACGTATGCGGCTGGATTCCGACGCTGTGATCATCAATCAGTGCGAATGTCTGAAGATGCAGGAGATGGAGCACAGGGGACATACCATACGTTTTTACTCCTTTCCTGACAGGGGAGTGGGCAGAAGCCGTAACGAGGCGATCCTGAGGGCGGATCAGGATATTTGCCTGTTTTCGGACGGGGATATCGTATATGAACCGGGATACGCGGAAGCGATTGCCGCTGAGTTTGAGAGAAATCCCAGGGCGGATATGATCCTGTTCAATATCACCGTGGAGGAATCCAGAAGAACTTATCATATCGAGGAACGGAAAAAGGTACATTGGTATAATTACGGCAGATATGGGGCGGTCAGCTTCGCCGTACGGAGAGACAGCCTTCTGAGATCAGGAGTCACTTTTTCCCTTCTCTTTGGCGGCGGCGCGAAATACAGCAACGGCGAGGACAGTCTTTTTTTAAAGGAATTCATGGATAAAGGCTATCAGGTCTATACGGCGCCTGTCACCATTGGAAGGGAGGAAGCGGGGGATTCCACCTGGTTTGCCGGATATAACGAGAAGTTTTTCACGGACAGGGGAGTGCTGTATCACTATTTGTACGGGAGGTTGGCACAGGCAATGAGCCTTCGGTTCCTGCTTGCACACAGGAAACTCTTCTGCAGTGAAGTGAGTGTAAGGCAGGCCTATGCCTGGATGAGGCAGGGAGTACGGGAGGTCGGGAATGGAACGTAGCGCACTTGTTTATGTCCTGTTGACTGCAGTGACAGTTCTGCTGGGGCTTTGTGTAGATAATCGGGAATACGTGTCCGGTTATATCAGCGGCAGAAGGAAAGCCGGCACGGCTGTGTACATGGATCGCAGACAGGCGAGAAATCACATCGCTGTGTTTGCCGTGTTCTGCCTGATGGCGGGTGTGTCCGCATGCCGTATTGCGGTAGGGAATGATTACTGGGTCTACCGGGATAATTTTAAGCTGATTGCGCAGGGAAGGTATGTGTCCTACGAATGGGGCTTCAATCTGATCGTAAAGTGGATACAACAGATTTTCGGTTATGATCACTATCTTCCTGTTTTTGGCTTTTTTTCCATTGTAACCGTATTTTTCTTTGTAAAGGCCCTGGAAGATCAGGGAAGTGACTTTGCGGTTTCGCTGTTTCTGCTGATGACGGGCGGATATTATTTTAACAGTTTAAATACCGTGCGTTATTATTTGGCTCTTTCCATAGCGCTCTATTCCATGAAATATGTCCTGAGGGGTGATTACGGCAAGTTTGTTGTCTGGGTACTGGCGGGCGCTTTGTTTCACAAGTCCATCCTGTTGGTGCTGCCGGTCTATCTGCTGGCAAGATTCCTGGCAGCGGCGAAGCTTAAGAAATGGCATTATATCGTGGGCGGCATTTTGATCGCCAGCCTGATCTTCGGTCAGAGCATCTATCAGGAGATCATATTTTACTTTTATCCCTACTACAGAAATTCCATGTTTGATAAAGGTCAGATCTCTTATGTCAATATAGCAAAATGTGTCTGCGTTCTAATCTTATGTGCGATCTGTTATAGAAAAAGTTTAAGGACGAATTTATTTAACAGGTTTTATTTCTTTCTGAATCTGACAGGGCTTGTGGTATACTGTTGCGGCTCTTTTATCCCGGAGGTGTCCAGAGTGGGATACTATATGATCATATCCCAGATATTTCTGCTTCCCGGACTTTTGAAGGATATGAGGGAAGGATGGCTGAGAAAGCTCTGCTGTACCGGAGTTGTCGTAGGATTTACTTTATACTTTCTGCTTCTGTTAAGGGGAATGTATGCTGTGGATGTGCGCCTGCTCCCTTATTTAAATTGGATATTTAATTAAAACATGTTTTGATTAATGGCTCATTTCGGGCCGGATTTGCTGATCACGGAAAGGTATGTGAATTTCGATGAAGGTTTTATGGCTCTGCAATGTGATGATTCCCCTGGCGGCGGAGATATTTAATGTGGAAGCTACCAATAAGGAAGGCTGGATCAGTGGTCTGGCTGCCGTGATGTTGGAAAGGCGTTATGAAAATGATATCGAGCTTGCCATTGCATTTCCCGGAGGGAAGGAGATATTTTCCGATGGACATGACGTCTGCAGGAAGGCGGTTTCCACTGAGAACGGAGAGCTTACGTGCTATGGTTTTTATGAAGACACAACACGTCCCGATCTCTATGACAGAGGGCTGGAGGATCGCCTTGGGGAAATTGTAAAGGCGTTTCGGCCTGATATTGTGCATTGCTTCGGCACGGAGTATCCGCATACGCTTGCCATGTGCCGCGTATTTCCTCAAAAGAACAGGCTGTTGCTGGGGATCCAGGGATTATGTGCAGTCTGTGCAAACGCCTATTTCGCCAATATGCCGGAAAAGGCGGTGAATGTCAGGACCCTTAGAGACCGGCTGCGAAAAGACGGACTGAGAGAGCAGCAGAATAAATTTGTACGCCGCGGCATTATGGAGACGGAGGCGGTGAAGCTGGCCGGAAATGTAACAGGACGAACGGAGTGGGATCGGTATTACACGGGAGAATGGAATGAGAACATATGTTATTATAATATGAACGAGACGCTGCGACCGGAATTCTACGGGCAATGCTGGGACCCGGAGAGCTGCGAGAAGCATTCTATTTTCCTGAGTCAGGGAGACTATCCGCTGAAGGGTCTGCATTATGTGCTGGCAGCTCTGCCCGCGATCAGGGAAAAGTATCCCGATGTGAAGGTGTATATTGCAGGACAGGATCTGACTCGGTATGACACTTTAAAGCATAAGCTGAAAATATCCGGTTACGGGAAATATCTGCGCAGCCTGATCAGGGAGAACGGAGCGGAAGAGCAGGTGGTGTTTACCGGCAAGTTGGATTCCGGGCAGATGCGGGACCAATATCTGAGGTGCAGCCTCTTTGTCTGTCCTTCGTCCCTTGAAAATTCGCCCAATTCCCTGGGGGAAGCCATGCTGCTGGGCATGCCCTGCGTGAGCGCGGATGTGGGAGGGATTCCCAGTATCTTTTCTTTCGGGAAGGACGGTATTTTGTATGAAGGATTTCGAAGCGCTGAAAACCGGTTTGATGACGTGAGCCGTCTGGAGGGAAAGGAAGACAGGCAGATGGAAGTGATTGCCGGACGTCTCTCGGCGGCGGTTATAGAGATGTGGACCGATCCGGAGAAAAGGAAGGTTTATTGTAAAAACGCAAAGTCTCATGCGGAGAGGACTCATGACCGTCAGCGGAATTATGTAAGGCTGATGGAAATTTATTCAGAAATATCAAAGAAATGCTAAGGAAATTAAATTATGATTAAATTTGTGTTTGTTTCTAACTATTTAAATCATCATCAGATTCCTTTTTGCAATGCCATGTATGGGTTTTTGTCAGGAAGTTTTGCCTTTGTACAGACAGAGCCCATGGAGCAGGAACGTATCAGGATGGGATGGAAGGAAGAGGCACATATTCATTATTTAA
>JAIEKC010000460.1:0-2009 GCA_029064505.1 Acetatifactor sp. | reverse complement strand
CTCCCCGCCCACGGAAGCATAGGTATAAATGCCCTCCCTGAACCTCCCATGGAAAGGCATCCCCATATTCCACTCAGCAAAGCGCATGGTACCGATCATATCAGGCACTTCACTGCCGCCGTTGCACTCAAAAGAAACCCTGCATCCCGGAGGCGGCTCCACCGCACTCTCATCTACCCTGTATACCGTACCATATCCCTGCGTGACAGCCGTTACCTCCGGGCTGCCATTGTAGCATCCTCCGTTGGGGTCAATGTACAAAGTATTGTCAATCGCCTTCCACTGGGCATAAAGTACGACCGTCCCTTCCCCCGCATTGACATAATAGTCCCGGTCCGTCAGATTCAGTATCTCTTCACCGTCCGCATATTTCGTTCCCGTGCCGTCCGGTTTTGTATTCCACCCGTCAAACAGATACCCTTCCCTGACATAGCTGTTCGGAGACAGATGGGTCATGGGTGTCACCGTTTTTCCCTCATAGACCGGCGCATTCTGATACATATGGATACTATTTCCCATATAACCGATATAATGATCACAGTTGGCATCATACCGCACCCGGTATTGGTTGTATGAGATTGCTTTACAGAAATGCTCTCCGAATTCCTTCCCCTGCTCCAGATTATTGCAGAAAGGGCAGAGATAGTAGTAAGACATGCCGCTTCCCAGCCTGATGCAGTCAATGGACGTTGCCGCCTGACGGCTCATGTAAATGAGCATATCCCCTATGCTTCCGCCGCAGTCGGCACAATAGGGCACCCAGCCGGAATAATGCGCTCTTTGGCATATCTGTCTGCCAAAGGGTACACCATGGAAAGTATTCTCGTCTTTGGGATAACTGTTGTGGATACACTGCCCCTGTTCCCACTGTACCTTCCAATATCCCACCGGGACCTCTCCCTGCCGGGCAGCCATATAAAAATGCTCCCCGGGTCCCGGTTCCCTTATGGAAGAAGTGATCCCCGTATCAACCTGCTCTCCTTTGGGATACCACCGGATATCCCTGTCTCCCGGATCAGTGGTCCAGGCAAGGCCATCTTCCGTGACAGAGACATAGGGACTGGTATATATTGTCTTTTCCGACGCCGACACCGCTGATACCGGTAAGACCAGACCACAGAAGACCACACAGCTCATAAAAAGCGTTTTGATCATTCTTCGCACATTTTCACCACCCTCAGAGACCCTGCCGCCAGTTCTCCATAAAATTGCTCCACATCTTTCCGGTCCAGATAGACATTGATCCTCTGTGCCGCAGTGACCGTATCGCCGCTGGCTATGACCGTTCCCGAAGCATCAAATACCTGCTGTACAAAAACATTCTGCCATACAAGCGTCACCTCCTCCTCTTTCACGGAATAAATGCTGACCCTGTCCCCGCTCCGCAGGACGCCGCTGACCACCTGATACAGATCCTCCGCCTTAAAGCCCGCAATGACCGGTTTCTCCATCGCTTCCAGCACCTCATCCACAGGTTCAAACATTCCCGCGGTCAACAGAACTCCCTGTTCAATATCTGTCTTCGCCACCAGCCCCCTGATCTGGTCCGGGGAGTTGATGGCAGTTGCCGGAATGCAGCTGCTGTCAAGCTGCTGTTCAGTAAAAAACCTCGCATAATTGCCTTCCGTCACCACTTCCCCCCTGGGGATCTCTGTCGATGCCACATAGATTATCCCCTTCTCATATTGCGTCAATATATTCTTTTCCATCTGTACCATGACTGCAAATACAACCACCGCCGACAGCAGCGCGGCAATGACTCCGCCTGTTTTCAGCCGCGAGTCCACTTTCTGCTTTTCCACTTCTGTTTTCCGTTTTCTCTTCACTTATTATCCTCCCTTTTGGTTCCAACAGACTCTCGGGATCTCCAGGCCGCTTATCAGGCGACTTTCCGGAAATGATTCCGGGCAGTTCCTCCGTTTTTCCGGATGCCTTTCAACCGCAATGCCTGATTCTGCTTCCCGAGATTCCGAGAGGCTGTTTTCACATTTCCCGGAACGGTATCCTAT
>JAIEKC010000046.1:0-14546 GCA_029064505.1 Acetatifactor sp. | reverse complement strand
AATTTCTATAATGTAAAAACGATTTATTACAAAACTTTTGTATCCCCACACCCCACATCAACCACTGCAGAAACCTCAAAATACTTCTCAATCCTCTTATTCCGATTCCCGTCACCATCTTCTGTAAACAGAAAATGCCTGTAGAACTGCCGAAAATAAAGGATCTCTAGATATGTTTCCTTTGTATCCACACCACACATTCTGTATGTGTTGTCATCCCGAACTGGTCCACCCCTCTGACCTTGACAATCTCATATCCACCATCGCACAATACCTTCAAGTCCCTCGACAATGTGGCAGAATCACAACTTACATACACAATACGATTCGGATTCATTTTCAACATGGTATTCAGACAGGCCTCGTCGCAGCCCTTCCGCGGCGGGTCTACCACGATAACATCCGGATGAAGCATATCCGCCTCGGATTCTCCGGTTTTAACATCTTCACATTTCAATTTTTTAAAATCCAGATCTTCAACTTCCGCCTTTCCATTAAAAATATCCCCAACTCTCGCTTTCCCAATTATAACATCCCCGGCTTCTGTTTCCCCAATTTCAACCTCCCTGCTTCCGGATCCTCTCTCATAGAAGCCCGGTAAAACCTCTTCCGCCTTGCCCACAAAGAATTCCGCATTTCGGATATCGTTTCTCTTCGCATTTTCCCTTGCATCGTCTATCGCCTGTGGAATGATCTCCACACCATATACCTTCTTTGCATTCCCCGCCAGGAACAGAGAAATCGTTCCGATACCGCAGTAAAGATCCCAGACGGTCTCCTCCCCGGTCAATCCTGCATATTCCAATGCAAGGCTGTATAACTTCTCTGTCTGCATCGGATTTACCTGATAAAAGGACAATGGTGAAATATGAAAAGTGAGTTCTTTTCCCGTAAACGGATATCCCTCTTTTCGCATATCCCTGACATGAATCGTATCAGAAATAACAGTACTTCCCCACAGAGTATGGATCTCTTTCCCCATAATTACATTTGTCCGCTCTGTATTGATACTGACTGACACACTTGTCATACCTTTTATTGCGGCCAATTCTTTCAATAATATATTCTGTTCCGGTATAAACTCTATCTGCCCTGACGCACTGCAGGATTGACGTCCCCTACTCCTGCCATGGAACATCTTATTAATGACCAGACACACCATGATCTCTCCACTGGTAAAGCCCTTGCGGATCAAAACATGGCGAACCAGACCTTTTCCGGTTGTTTCATCATACGCGGGCACATTGTATCGGCGCATATGCTTTAGAATTACTTCCAGAACTTCCCGATTCTCCAAAGCGCCAAGATGACATTCCGTATTTGCGATAATACTGTGGGTCCGTCCGGCATAGAAGCCGGTAATTATATTTCCGTCTCTGTCTGTTCCCACAGGATACTGTGCCTTATTCCGATAGTAAAAAGGTTCTTCCATACCGATGATCGGTTCCATTCGCTCATCTATGTATTCCGGTAAAAATCCTCCGATCCGGATCAGATTGTTGCGGATCTTCTGCTGCTTGAATTCCAACTGTTTCTCATAAGACAATGTCTGAAGCTGGCAGCCGCCGCATTGTCTGTGAAAAGCGCATCTTGGTTCCACACGAAAAGGAGAAGGTGTGGTCACCTTCTCTAATCTGGCATAAGCATAATTCTTTTTGCTTTTCATGATCTTTGCTTCTACAGTATCCCCCGGCACAGCATCTTTTACAAAGAGAGTAAAACCATCAACCTTGCCAATCCCTTCCCCTTCCGTGCCCAAATCCTCTATTGTCACTGTGACGCTGTCGTTTTTCCTGTATTTCATATTCTCTCCCTGTCAGTAACCATCCGAAACATCCACTGCGCAGATTCTTACAGATAATTACTGAATCTTCACTCACCTGACAATTATTAAACCATAATTTATCTCATAACGGCATATCTTTGCATAATTTCTTCAAGAGCTTCGCTATATGATCCTGCTTCAAGTTTTTCTCCACAACTTTACATAACTTAATGTTATGCCAGTTCCTCCGCCAACGCCTCCAGCTGCGTCTTATTTTCAGGCTTCATAGCGGAAAACAGTGTCACCGTATTCTCCGCAAAGGAAATATCCTTACTCTTCTCAAACATTCCCCGCATGGACTTGGCGGCCACAGGCGCCCAGGAACCGTTATCGATCAGAGCGACTGTGCGCTTCTGGTAATTACGTTCCAACAGGCGTGTTATATAATCATTCATAAAGGGATTTATGCCGCCATTGTAAGTATTGCTTGCCAGAACCAGCTTTCCATAGCGGAAGGCATCTTCCACTGCTGCCGCCAGATCAGTTCTCGCAAGATCGTGAACCGCAGTCCTGACACCCCTCTTCTCCAACACGTCGGCAAGATACAATGCCGCATCCCTGGTATGTCCGTAGATGGAGGCATAAGCAATGGTCACACCCTCGCTCTCCGCCTCATAGGAGGACCAAATATTATACAGATTCAGATAATATCCCAGATTTTCCGTGAGCACAGGACCATGCAACGGACAGATGATCTGAATATCCAGCTCTGCCGCCTTTTTCAGCACATTCTGAACCTGCATGCCAAATTTGCCCACAATGCCGAAGTAATAACGGCGGGCTTCATTCGTCCAATCTTCTTCCACATCCAGAGCGCCAAACTTTCCGAAACCGTCTGCGGAAAAAAGTACTTTATCCTTCTTATCATAGGTCATCATGACCTCAGGCCAGTGGACCATAGGCGCATACACAAACTGCAGGGTATGTTTTCCCAGAATAAGCTCCCCGCCATTGACGGCAGTTACAGCCTTTTCTCCCAGCTCCAGCCCGAAAAACTGATTCATCATTTTAAAAGCCTGCGGTGTAGCCGCCACCTGGGCTTCCGGGTATTTCTCTAAAAATGCGGGAATATTGGCGGAATGATCCGGCTCCATATGCTGAATCACCAGATAATCCGGACTGCGTCCCTGAAGCGCTTCCTCCACATTATCCAGCCACTGCTGCCCGAAAGCCTGATCTACCGTATCCATCACGGCTGCCTTTTCATCTAAGATCACATAGGAATTATATGCCATTCCATTGGGAACCACATATTGACCCTCAAACAGGTCCACCTGATGATCGTTGACTCCAACATACAGAATATCCTCTGTTATTTTCATACTCGCTTTCTCCTTCTTACTCAACTATGAATTTTATTATATAAATCTGCCTGCGGAAACCGCGAGGCGTTTCGTACTCCCCTGCACACTCCAGACCTTTGTGCACCGAAACCGCTGTCCATGTGGATATTTACGCATTTTCACAGTAACTCATCAGACTCTCATACATGGTGGCACAGTCCGGTTACAGAAGGGTTTACCGTTTATTCTTCCAACCTGGAAGCCCGCAGATTGGACTCAAACAATCTGTTATAACCGAACCATCCTGTATTCTCTTTATTATTCTCCAGAATTTCCCTGAATGTCTCCAGCTTGGCATCCGTATCATCCGCATAATTCAGCGCCAGCGCCTCCATCAGTGCGGGAATCTTCGGAGAACCGAATTCATATTTCCCGTGATGCGCCAGAATACAATGCTGCACCTGTGTCAACAATACATGAGGAAACCCATCTATCTTCGCCGCACGCTCGGCTATCATCTGGGAACCCATCACGATATGTCCCAGAAGCTGGCCGTCATCCGTGTAATCATTTTCCGGAAATGGCGATATTTCTTTCGTCTTACCGATATCATGGCACATAGCCGCGGTCAATAGAAGATCACGGTGCAATATCGGATACGCGGTACAATAGTAATCACAGAGCTTCGTCACACTTAAAGTATGCTCCAACAGACCGCCTACAAACCCGTGATGTACTGTTTTTGCAGCAGAAGATTTCTTAAACGCCTTCGCAAAGGACTCATCCTTAACAAAAAAAGCTTCCAAAAGACTCTTATAATAAGGATTTTTAATGCTTTTTATCAACACCAGCAGTTCCTGATACATAGGCTCAATCCCCTTAGAGCTTACAGGAAGATAGTTCGCCGGATCATATTCATCCTCCCGGCAGACCCGGATCCGCTTTATACTGATCTGAAGATTCCCCTGAAAATTATTGACATCTCCATACACTTCTATGTAGTCCAACGCATTGTAATCATTGATCCCCGGATTGTTCGGTTCCCAGACCTTCGCATCGATCGTGCCGGTCTTATCCTGTAAGATCACATTTTCATAATTCTTGCCGTTTTTTGTCACTGCGGCCTGCTTATGTTTACATAGATAGATATCAAATATTCTGTCTCCTTCTTTAAATTCCCTTATAAACTTCATTTCCATACCCATCTGCGCGCTGCGACGCGCACTCATACAACAGAGATCACTCTGTTGCTATCATCAACAGTTGAACACGCAATTTTATTCAACCGGTTTATCAACATATAACTGATATGGCATAAATCTTCAACGTGAAACATGGAAGTTCTCTGTGAAACAGTCTCCATTATGAGCATTGAAACTTCTTCTCATATTGTCACCGATGCTCTTCCAGCTCAATCGTGAAATTCATTTCCTTATATTCCGTCTGCGCCTGACGCATCACTGTCAATCTTACCGTCTGCCCCGGTTCTATCTGCATCAACAGAGAAGAATAATCGTTAAAACTTGTGATCACATTATCATTCATGGCAGTAATGATATCTCCCTGCTGGATTCCTGCCAGCATTGCGGGAGAGTCCATGTCAATCTCCTTTACATAAGCTCCGTAAGGAACACCGTAATTGGCATGGGCCGATGAAGGTACATCTCCGCCTCTGATCCCCATATACGGCAACCTGCTTTCATTGGACATTTTTTCAATCACTTTTTTCAATTCCGAAATACCGTATGCATTGATCACATTTCCCATATCGGAACCGCTCTTGTTGTCGGCAATGATGCCGATCAGTTCCCCTCTTAAATTGAACAAGGCGCCGCTTGCCTTCCTGCTGCCCACAATGTCCGTCAGAAGCAATTTATAATTTCTGTCCACAGTAGAAAGTGTGGTGGAAGCAGTGATCATTCCGTAGCCGATGGATTCGCTGATCCCCATAGGACTTCCCACGGCGATCACAGGAGTTCCTACCAGAGTACGGGAATTGGAAGAACCCATAGGCGCTACCGCCACACCTCCGGCTTCCATCCATTCCACAGGCATACTGTTCCGGTCTACCGCGACTACTGCAAGACTCGTTGAGGGATCCCAGCCTTTTAATTTCGCCTCAATCTGATAAAAACCATCACTCAGATCCAGTACCAGATTATCCGCATTTTTCAGGGATGTATAGTCCACCAGGATCAAAAGATCCTTGCCATTATCGGCAATAATGATCCCGGATGCCTGACTGTCACTTTCCTGCACGTTATTGAACCAGTCTATATTGGAAGAAATTCCCCGGATCGTCACCATATATTGTGAAATACTGGTCTGTCCGTCGATATCATCCGAATCATAGATAAAGTGACGCAGACCTTCGTAAAGCTCCACGTAACTGTCTTTATCCAATGTTACCCTGTTCAGGATATCATCAATCTGCTCCGGTTCCAGAATAATGCCTTCTGACTCTGGTTTCTCTGTGGGGGACGGACTGTCCGTGGGAAGATTTTCCGCCAACATTTCCTCAGGCAGCATTTCTCTCTGATCTTCCGGAAATACGATCACCTTAGGCTCCTCCTCCGGATAAAGCCAGTTGCTTATCACCGGCTCCAGCACCAGAAAGGTAAAGCAGGCGATCAGGCCGAATATCACTGCCATGGAAGCCGTAAGGATCGTTCTTCTGATCAGCTTCTTCCGATTGATGGGACGCTGCTTGATCTTCTCTATCATAAAATCATTCTGATTTCCGGATCCCTTGTCAGACATGACATCTCCTTTCTATATCCGGTACAGCACCTGTCCTAACAGCGCCGCGGATGCTTCAATATTGACAGATTGGCAGAAAAATCCGGAAATATTCTCACCGGAATATCATCATTGACAGGTGATTCATCAATGTATTTGAATAATATCACGAAAATTATGTATATACAATAGCGTCTGATTTTTTTATCCCATAAACCATATCATTCTGTCCTGTTTTACTGTAAAAGTTCCTATGCCATTCCGGCACCGCAAAGTCAAAACCATGTTGCTTTATGGTTTTGCAATTCTCCTTATTGCTTTACTTTCACAGATTCTTCCCCCTGCGGCACATAAAGATACCCAACAGGAGCAGCAGAGGAAATACTGTTGCCGCCAAAATCCCCTTTTTCAGATCATCCTGAAAGCAGCTGGAAACCATACCCACCAGTGTGGGTCCACCGGAACAGCCCAGATCTCCCGCCAGCGCCATCAATGCGAATAATGCCGTGCCGCCTCTCGGAATGGAAGCCGCCGCCTTGCTGAAAGTTCCCGGCCACATGATCCCCACGGAAAGACCGCATACGGCACAGCCGGCCAATCCAAATACAGAACCGGGCATTAGCGCAATACAAAGATATGCGGCAACACACAAAATACTGCTTCCCATCATAAATTTATCCAGATCGATCCTGTCACCATACTTACCGTACAAAGCTCTGGAACTCCCCATCAAAACCGCGAATGACATCGGACCCGCCAGATCCCCTATCGTCTTGCTGACACCCAGACCTTTCTCCGCGAAGGTGGAAGCCCACTGACTGACTGACTGCTCACTGGCTCCTGCACATAGCATCATCAGCATCATTACCCAGAAGATCTTCTGTTTTGCCAGCTCCCTCATACTCAGTCCCTTTTCTCCCTCTTCTATAAGGGAAGCGATCGGCACCCTGGCAAACAGAAAAGCATTGCACAGCGGTATCAAAGCCCAGATACAGGCCAGCATCTTCCAGTTTCCAATCCCAAAAATTCCAAAAAACACAGTGGAGATCAGAACCACACCCACATGTCCCCAACAGTAAAAGGAATGCAGCATACTCATGGTCTTCTCCTTGTTATCGGAAGGACATGCCTCCACCACAGGACTGACCAATACCTCCAGCAATCCGCCGCCGATGGCATAAATAGTGACTGCGATCAGAAGTCCCGTAAACGGATCAGTGAAAATCTCCGGCAGTACGGTCAGGAGCAGAATACCTGCCGCCGCAAAAATGTGGGCGATCAGCATGGACGCGCGGTATCCTATTTTATCCACAAAAGTAACAGAGATCAGATCAATGGCCAGCTGCAGGCCAAAATTGAAAGTTACCAACATGGTAATCCTGGACAGTGGAATCCCGTAACTGCTCTGGAAAGTCAGAAACAATAAAGGTACAAAGTTATTGACAATGGCCTGCACGATATAGCCGATAAAGCAGGCGTATATTGTTTTTCGATAATCCTGTTTCATATTCTTTTCTCCGTGATCCTTTCAAACAACATAATATTATCAAGTATTTTTTTTCATTTGAGCATATTCTTCACACAGCTGCCGGTAAAGCTGATGCACTGTCCAGTCTGCATTTGTGTCCGTCATAACGGCTTTCAGTCCGATCCCGGGTATGCCTGCCGTTTTCAGATTTTCCAGAAGCTGATCCAGGCGTTCCTCCATAAACCCGCACAACACCAGCAGCTCCCTGTCCATGACAGGAGCATATTTCCCATATCCTTCTTTGATCGTCCTTTTCTCAAAGCCTTCCATTCCGGCCAGATATCCGATCTTCTGGACACATCGTTCTGTGGTCAGATTTTTGATTCTTATTCCCATCTGCGACAAGATCCCCTTTAACTGCCCTACGTGGGCTGTACCCTCCGGTGCATAATATAAAACCAGTTCCTTCATACTCTTAATCCCTTTTAGTTTTTATTCACATTTCCGGACATACTGTCAACAACGTCACACACTGTCAGCAGGAAAGATATTCCCACTGAAAAACAAACTAACATATAATATTAATACTTACAATGAAAAAGTCAATAAAAAAGAAAAGGATTTATAATGATTTTCCTTTACATATCCTTATGAGAAGGGTTACAATTGGAAAGTGATACTTCCGCATATATGCGGAAATATGAGAAACAGAAAGGAAAACACAAAATGGACATCAAAGAACAGGTAACAAAAGCAGTGGAGAAGATCGCAAAGGACAAGGCTTTGCAGGAGCAGTTTCAGAAAGAGCCGGTAAAGGCTTTGGAAACTGTGCTCGGAGTAGACTTGCCCGATGAGATCGTGGAACAGGTCATCAAAGGCGTCAAGGCAAAGCTTACAACAGAAAAGGTTTCCGACGCCGTAGATTCCTTAAAAGGTCTTTTTAATAAATAAACCGCCAATTCCGAAGTGAATTGAAAAGAATAAAGCTGTACTTTCCATTTCTACGGGAAGTACGGCTATTTACTTTCCATAAAACTTTCATTGATTATTACCACTCTTTTCAATATAATATAGGTGTAATTGTGCAGAGCCGTCCTCAAGACGCTCTAGTACATCGAAAAATATGTTTCTAGCCATATGACGTAGAATGAATTTTCATATGCAAGGCGGAGGAATGAGGCGTAGCGGTGGCTACATCGATTGACGACAACGCGGCAGATGGAAATTCAGGCAAGTAATATGGCTGGTTACTTATTATTCGATGTACTAGGTATACCGGTTATAAAAACACCATAAAAGAACGGAGTATCAAATGAACGAAAAAGTATTAAAAACCTTAGAATATAATAAGATAATTGACCTCTTAACAGAAAAGGCAGATTCGGAACCGGGTAAGAAACTTTGTAAAGAGCTCACCCCTTCCACAGACCTCACCCAGATCCGCCGGATGCAGAGGGAAACCAAAGACGCCCTGAACCGACTGTTCAGATCGGGAGGCACCTCCTTCGGAAGCAATGCCAATTTAGGATTTTCCATTAAGTCTCTGGACATCGGCAGTACTCTCTCTATCTCCGAGCTTTTGAAGATTGCTTCCTTTCTTGATAATGTAAATCGCATCAAAACCTACGGCAGAAAGGACAGGGAAGACGCCCCTGAGGATTCTCTGGATTCCTACTTTGAACAACTGACTCCCCTGACCCAGATTGCAAACGAGATCAATCGCTGTATCTTATCAGAGGAAGAAATTGCGGATGATGCCAGCTCCAGATTGAAAAGCATCCGTCGCTCCATGGTGCTCACCAGTGAAAAGATCCATTCCCAGCTGAACTCCATGCTGAACGGTCCTTACCGCACTTATCTGCAGGATGCCGTCATTACCACCAGAAATAACCGTTACTGTATTCCTGTAAAGTCCGAATACAAGGCACAGGTAAACGGTATGGTGCACGACCAGTCCGCCACCGGTTCCACCTTTTTCATCGAACCTTCCGCGGTGGTCAATCTGAACAATGAACTGAAAGAACTGGACCTGCAGGAACAGGAAGAGATCAACATCATTCTTGCCACCCTCAGCGCCCAAGCGGGTGAACATACGGAAGAACTGACAGATAACCAGAAGATCATGACCACTCTGGACTTTATCTTTGCCAAAGCAGAACTTGCCATGGACATGAACGGTACCGAACCTCTCTTTAACACGGAACATTACATTAACATAAGGAAGGGACGTCATCCGCTTCTGGATAAGAAAAAAGTAGTACCCATTGATATCAATCTGGGAAAGGATTTTGATCTGCTGATCATCACCGGTCCTAACACCGGCGGTAAGACCGTTTCTCTGAAAACGGTGGGACTCTTCACCCTGATGGGGCAGGCGGGTCTGCACATTCCCGCATTGGACCGGTCCGAACTGTCTGTCTTCACGGAAGTATATGCGGATATCGGAGATGAACAGAGCATTGAGCAGAGCTTATCCACATTCTCTTCCCACATGAAGAGTATTGTCCACATCCTGAAACATGCGGATGCGGATTCCCTGTGCCTCTTCGATGAGCTTGGAGCAGGTACTGACCCTACAGAGGGCGCTGCCCTGGCCATTGCAATCCTGAATTTCCTGCATGACAGAGGTATCCGTACCATGGCTACCACCCATTACAGTGAATTGAAGATTTACGCTCTTTCCACCTCCTTTGTGGAAAATGCCTGCTGTGAATTCAGTGTGGAAACATTGCAGCCTACCTACAGGCTTCTCATTGGCATTCCCGGAAAGAGTAATGCTTTCGCCATCTCCTCCAAGCTGGGACTGCCGGATGATATCATCAATGCCGCAAAGGAACAGATCGGCAAGGAAGAAAAGACTTTTGAAGATGTCATTGCCGACCTGGAGCACAGCCGCGTCACCATAGAGAAAGAACAGCGGGAAATCGCAGAGTATAAAGAGCGCATCCGCACCCTGCAGGATCAGCTTCAGAAGAAGAATGAAAAGATTGATCAGGCAAAGGATAAGATCTTAAGAGAGGCAAATGAAAGAGCAAAAGAAATCCTGCAGGAAGCAAAGGAAGTGGCAGATGAGACCATTCGCGACTTTAATAAAGCGGGAGCGGGTATCGATATCAGAGAGCTGGAAAAGAAGCGTCAGAAGGTAAGGGATAAGATCAGTGAAAAGAACGAAAAGCTTTCCCTGAAAAACAACTCCGCCCAGAAACAGTCCGGTAAAAAGTCACCGGATCCCAAAAAGCTGAAAAAAGGCGATTCTGTCAAGATTGTGTCCATGGGATTGAAGGGAACCGTAAATACGCTGCCCGATGCAAAGGGTAACCTCTTCGTACAATGCGGCATTATGCGCACCCAGACAAATATCAATGATCTGGTGCTGATAGAAGAATCCTCTGTCACTGCCCCTGCCATGGGACGAACCAACACCGGCAAGATTAAAATGTCAAAATCCTTGTCCATCTCTACGGAAATCAATCTGTTGGGCAAAACCGTGGACGAGGCGATCGCGGAGTTGGATAAATATCTGGACGACGCTTATCTGGCGCACCTGCCCAGTGTGCGGGTGGTTCACGGCAAGGGAACCGGCGCACTGCGCAATGCCGTGCAAAATCATCTGAAACGGCTGAAATATGTGAAAGAATACCGTCTGGGAGAATACGGCGAAGGAGATGCCGGCGTCACTATCGTAACTTTTAAATAGCTCTCATACAGCATACGACAATAAATTGAGGAATGATATAATGGTCAATAAACAAAAAATTTTAATATGTGATGACGACAACAATATTGCGGAACTGATCTCCCTGTATCTGATCAAGGAATGCTTTGAAACTCTGATCGTCAATGACGGGGAGTCTGTTCTGCCTGCCATGGAAACCTTTGCCCCCAATCTGATCCTGCTGGACATCATGCTCCCCGGCATGGACGGCTATCAGGTCTGCAGGGAAGTCCGGGCAAAATACTCCGTCCCCATCATTATGCTTTCCGCCAAGGGTGAAGTCTTTGATAAAGTGCTGGGACTGGAACTGGGCGCCGATGATTATATTGAAAAACCCTTTGATTCCAAGGAGCTTGTGGCCCGCGCCAAGGCAGTGCTGCGCCGCTACAAGCCTGCTGCCGCAGTACCGGAAAATTCCGATGATAAATGTGTGGAATACGCAAATCTGTCCATCAATCTGACCAATTATTCCGTGATCTATATGGGACAGACAATTGATATGCCTCCTAAAGAACTGGAGCTTTTGTACTTCCTTGCCTCCTCACCCAACCATGTATTTACCAGGGAGCAATTATTGGATCAGATCTGGGGATATGAATATATCGGAGATACCCGCACGGTAGATGTACACATCAAACGCCTGCGGGAGAAGATAAAGGATCACTCGAACTGGAAGATCTCCACCATTTGGGGTATCGGCTATAAATTTGAGGTAAGGAATCCATGAGAAAGACCCTCTATTTAAAGTTCATACTGGCATATGTCATATTCGGCATATTCAGCTTTATCATGGTGACTACCTTTGTCCCCAGTATGACAATGGAGCATCTGATCCGTGAAAAGGCGGAAAATCTCTATGCCGAAGCCACACGGATAGCCAACACCTATGCCAACGGACTTTACACCAGTGAGACGGATCTTGAGACAGTGAAAACACAGTTGGATTCTCTGGCTATTTACCTGGAATCCGTAATCCGCATTATCAACCCCTCGGGGCGGCTGGTCATGGATACGGTATCTCCCATCAATGTGGAGGAAGTGGTCATGATCAAAGAATTTGACCCTACCGTGACGGGCAATTCTTATTATATGATAGATAATTTCTTTGGCAGCTTCGAGGGTGACATGCTCAATATTATTGCACCTATTACCACGAATTATAAAGTGAAAGGATATGTTACCATCCATTGCGAAATAGCGGATATTCAGGAATCCTGCAACAGTCTGCTGAATATCTCTTACATTACCCTTGTGATCCTTCTCCTGCTCTCTCTGATCATTCTGATCTTTTTCACGGAGATAGTTTATATACCTCTGCGTAAGATCACTTATGCCACAGAACAGTATGCCGAAGGAAATATGCACTATGAGTTTCAGGTGGAAAGCGATGATGAGATTGGGTATCTGGCTGCCTGCCTAAATTATATGGCCAGCCAGATCGCCGGAGCGGAGGATGACCAGAAAAAATTTGTGGCAAATGTATCCCATGACTTCCGCTCTCCCCTGACCTCCATCAGAGGTTATCTGGAAGCTATGATAGACGGAACCATTCCCCCGGAAATGCATGAAAAATATCTGAATATTGTTCTGAACGAGACAGACCGGCTCACCAAGCTGACCAACAGCCTGTTGATGCTGAATAATCTGAATACAAAAGGCATGCTGCTGGACCGGACGGACTTTGACATTAACAAAGTCATCCGTAACACCGCTGCCTCCTTTGAGGGCACGTGTCGGAAAAAAACCATTGCAATTGAACTGATCCTGACAGGACAGGAGATGCTTGTCAACGCGGATGTGGGAAAAATTCAACAGGTTCTGTACAATCTGATCGACAACGCCATCAAATTCAGTCATCACGATTCTGTCATTAAAATAGAGACTTCCCTGAAAAAGAACAAGCTCTTTGTCTCCGTAAAAGACACCGGGATCGGCATCCCAAAAGATGACCTGAAAATGATCTGGGACCGGTTCTATAAATCCGATCTCTCCCGCGGCAAAGATAAAAAGGGAACAGGACTGGGACTGTCCATTGTGAAAGAGATCATCAACTGCCATGGGGAACATATCAATGTCATCAGCACGGAGGGAGTGGGAAGCGAATTTATTTTTTCCATGGCTCTTTCTGTGCAGAATGAGGAAGAAGATTAATACCAACAAAACCAATTTATGCGAAATTATCGTTTGTAGAGACAACGGAATCAATGCTTGAAGATGGTAATTGAACAACTGACTACTGAATAGCAACTAACAAACCCAAAGGTGTAAAGTCTTTATTGAAATATTAAAGCTTTGCACCTCAAACACAAACAACAGTACACTATTTGACAATACTTACCATTTGCGTATAATACATAACAGGAACTGCCTCGTGAACTTTGTAATCAAACGCAGCTCAAATGAACATGCTTTTTAGGAGAATTTTATATGATTTTCAAAGCTATCATATCACAGACAGCTTTATTATTAAAAAGGAAGGAAATCATTTATGAAGAAGATATTTAAGACATTTACTGCAACAGGATGTGTTATACTGACCATGGCAGGATGCTCCACAGAGAACAAAATGGTAAAACTGCCTGAAGTAATTGAAATACAGACAGTGCAATATAATTCTATGAAAGTACCTGCAGATCGGTTGGAAACAGAAAATCTTTCTTCTTTGGTACAGGATTTGAAATCTCTTCAACCTCATAAAAACGATGATGTTGAGATAAATGAATTGTATGATACCATATCGTTGATCTATGAAAACGGCGACAAAGATGTTTTTTTGTTCTGGAAAGAAAACAACAGCTGGTACGCCCAAACCCTGGATGGCACTATCTATGAAAATGCCGATTTTGTGGAGGATTATATCGATCGCACAGAAACAGATTTCGCACAAAATGTAACTATACCCAACATGTTTTGGTTAAAATTTTTAACCACACATGATGACTATGATGATAATTATGATATATTGGCTGAACTTATCGACTGTCTGGCACAGGGATATTCCTTAGAGCAGGCTGCCGAAATTACTGAAGATAAAGTAAGGCGTGATGAAACTCTGTACCAGTATGCTATCAGTCAAAATTTTAATCCAACCGATGAAGAATTACAGGAGTATAAAAATAAAATAGTGGATGAATTGAAAGCGATACAAAATTATAATAATTTAGAAACTATTTTCCATGAATCAGGCACAAATATTGAAAAAGAGATTGAAAAAAGAGACCATAACATTAAAAAAGAGCTTTGTATCCAAATGCTTTATAATGACAGATACAACTCTTTTCGACGCGGAGAAGATAAGGTAGGAGAAATAGTTTACTGGGATTTTGAAAGTTACTGGAATGCATTTTTAGAAAAAACTGTTTTGACACAACAATTATCTGAAGAGTCAGACATAGAACTCCAGATGACCCGGGCTATGGAATATATAATTTCCAATAAAGAAACTCTGGAGAAAGAATTAGAAATTGTTATCACTTTATGCCATGAATTCAAAAATCACTTTCCAAACATCCGGAT
>JAIEKC010000459.1:0-1536 GCA_029064505.1 Acetatifactor sp. | reverse complement strand
ATGGAGGACAGGCTGGCGAACGAGATTCTTGACGCGTCCAACAATACCGGTTCCGCTGTCAAGAGGAAAGAAGATATGCACAAGATGGCAGAGGCCAACAAGGCTTTTGCCCACTACAGATTCTAAAAGCATATTTTCTATGTATTGAAAATAAGTTAGGAGGAAAAAATCTTGGCTGGAAGAGAATATCCGTTAGAGAGAACCAGGAATATCGGAATCATGGCTCATATCGATGCTGGTAAGACAACATTGACCGAGCGTATTCTGTATTACACTGGTGTTAACTATAAGATCGGTGATACTCATGAAGGTACTGCTACCATGGACTGGATGGAGCAGGAACAGGAAAGAGGTATTACCATTACTTCAGCGGCTACCACCTGTCATTGGACTTTGGAAAAAGAAACCAAACCCATGGACGGCGCGCTGGAGCATCGTATCAATATTATCGACACTCCTGGCCACGTTGATTTTACGGTTGAGGTAGAACGTTCCCTTCGTGTATTGGACGGCGCCGTAGGTGTCTTCTGTGCAAAGGGCGGCGTTGAGCCTCAGTCCGAGAATGTCTGGCGTCAGGCGGATACCTACAATGTACCCCGTATGGCGTTTATCAACAAGATGGACATCATGGGTGCTAATTTCTATGGTGCAGTGGATCAGATCAGAACAAGACTTGGCAAGAATGCCATTATTCTTCAGCTTCCCATTGGTAAGGAAGATGACTTTAAAGGCATTATTGACTTGTTCGAGATGAAGGCTTACATCTACAATGATGATAAGGGTGACAACATCACCGTGACCGATGATCTCGGTGACATGAAGGATGATGCAGAACTGTACCGCAGCGAGCTGATTGAGAAGATCTGTGAGCTGGACGATGATCTGACGATGATGTATCTGGAGGGCGAGGAGCCTTCTGTAGAGGAGCTGAAGAAGGTTCTGCGTAAGGCAACCTGTGAGTGTACGGCAGTTCCTGTATGCTGCGGCTCCGCATACCGCAACAAGGGTGTTCAGAAACTTCTGGATGCGGTTCTTGAGTTCATGCCCGCTCCTACCGACATCCCCGCTATCAAGGGCGTTGATCTGGACGGAAATGAAGTGGAGAAGCACTCATCCGATGATGAGCCGTTTGCTGCTCTGGCATTCAAGATCATGGCAGATCCTTTTGTAGGAAAGCTTGCATTCTTCCGTGTATATTCCGGTACCATGAATTCCGGATCTTACGTGCTGAATGCAACAAAAGATAAGAAGGAACGTGTGGGACGTATCCTTCAGATGCATGCGAATAAGCGTGCGGAACTGGACAAGGTTTATTCCGGTGATATTGCGGCGGCAGTTGGTTTTAAATTCACTACCACAGGTGATACTATCTGTGATGACCAGCATCCCGTGATCCTGGAATCCATGGAATTTCCCGAGCCCGTTATCGAGCTTGCGATCGAGCCTAAGACTAAAGCAGGTCAGGGTAAGATGGGTGAGGCTCTGGCAAAGCTGGCGGAGGAAGATCCTACTTTCCGTGCCCACACTAATCAGGAG
>JAIEKC010000458.1:0-6530 GCA_029064505.1 Acetatifactor sp. | reverse complement strand
GAGAATTTCTGGCAGATGATGATGACGATGTAATTACCTTAAAAAATCAACACGACATAGAAGAGATAGTTGAATATTTACACCGGAACAATTTGCAGGAATTGATACGAAACAATTTTTGGAAGATTGAGGATGAAAGCTTTCGCTATAAAGACGATGATGGATTGGAGCATACCTTGGGTTGGAGCGAAGAGATACTTTCATTTTACGAGAATGCTCTAAAGGGAAATTATCAAGTAATTTTTACAGTTGATTTCTGAAAGACAACGCCCAACATAAACGAAGAAGCGCATTGATCATTCCGAATCAACACGCTTCTTCATTTCTGTTCGTCGTCCAATGGACCATACCTCCTTATGAAGTTTTCAGGTTCGCGTTTTCTTCCACTTCTGCCTCTGTGCCTTTCCACTTTTCTCTGTCCGCTGTGTACGGTAACGTTCTGAATTTCAGTGATACGTTACTATTCCGTGTACTCATGCACATCTTTTTTTGTCTACAACTTATTATGTAAAGCTGTATTTGATGGAAGTGATGTTTCCCTTTCTTTATTGTAAGTTCATTATAGAGCATACAGGCATAATTGTCAATACTTTTTTGCTAAAAAAATAAATAATTGTTTAAGTCAGCATAAAGCGATAAAATGTCTGAATATTATGCTGCCGAGGTAGGATATTTGTGTAAATTATACATGCGTGTCAGGGACGGGGAAATCGTGGGACAGGGAACCCATGAAGAATTGATGGAGGGCTGCGGGGAGTACAGGAGACGGGGTCTTTCAGCGGCTGAACTGTTACTTTATGAATGCTATTAATGCCGGATTGGCTTGTAAATTCATGGGAATAATGTTAAAATGATTCACACTGGTTATACAGCAAATCTGTGCGGATAGCTTTTACATATCACTGGATACAAAATGGAGGCATTATGAAACTTCATATCGAAAATATTTCTAAGATTGGCATGGCAGATATTGATATTGATGGCATTACGGTAATTGCAGGGAGCAATAATACCGGCAAAAGTACTGTTGGCAAGGTTCTGTTTGCATTGATGAATTCTTTCTGAACAGGGAGAGATCCAATACCATTTCCGTAAGATTTGAACGAAATAAGATCAGTGAAATAAAGCAGGACTTTGCTGTGGAAGGCAAGGCGTTCTATATTGACAGTCCCAGAGTTGTGGATGAGTTCTCCGTACTGGGCCTGATGGATGACGATGCAGCGCGTGCCAGAATCGAAGAGATGCTGGTGCCGTATAGAACTATACAGCGTCGGGTTGTAGTACGCGGTTTTTCGGGATCAGGGAGATATCTTGTATTCGACGACTTTCAGGGGGCTTCTCTTGGAGAGGATAAAGCGGAACCGGAATCTAATGTGGAAATGCAGGAAATGGATGAGATCATCAGGAGATTCAATGACGAATTGATCAAGATCATGCATGGAACGCTGAAATTTGGTCAGTCTCATGAACAACTGGAGTATTCGGATCCTGATTATGCTGACAGCTTTACGCTTCGCAATTTGTCCACAGGCGCCAAAGCGGTCTCTTTATTACAATGTATTTTGCATTATAGAGTTTTGAGAAAAAAAGAGGCACACTGCTCCGTACTCTGGAAAGTGACAGAACCTCGACAGACTTTCGGAAAAACGTTGCGGATAGAGTTGAACGAATTGAGCGGAAAAAACTGGCAGGAAGATCAAGGAGGGAGATTCAACCCCTGACGATGGCAGCAGAGGGCGTGATCGGCAGTAAAAATATTGCGGTTCAACAATTAAAATATTCTTTTGAAGGATCGATCTTTAAAAAGGTTTCCGGGTGCAAAGGTGAGGATTTCTGCAATGTGATAGGATGTGACGATATCCGTGATCGTTTCCAGAGTTAACTGCTTTTTCGGGATATGTGTAACAGTTCATTCCGTTCGGCAGGCGTGGAGGTAAATCAGGCAGCACTTGATGATTTATTATAACAGCTCAGATGAGTTATTGAACTGTGCAGATACATACAAAATGAGTCAGGACTTATTATGGATTTTGGTATCTGTAAGTTTCACAGGATCAGACACAAAGGAGTTCCGGGAGTTTGTCGGGATTGAGGGGAGGAAACAATGTTTGTACTGAAAAAGAGAAAGTATAACTGGCTCGACATGTGGCGCATTCCGTTCTGCTGCGCGCCTGTCGGTACTGTGGCGGTCACTGTCCAGAAGCTGGCCACGGCTCTGGCTAATGTGTTCCAGGTCATTGTAGTGGCGGAATTTCTGGATGGCGCCATCCGGGCGGTGGTCAGTAAAAGCTTTGACAGAGAGACGGTGGTCTGGTTTGTATGGATGCTGCTGATCGTGGGGTGGAAGCGGGTGTCCTTTCATATCGGCAATCTGTTCACCAATTATGTGACCATACACGGAAATGAGCAGATTTCCGCGGAGATTACCGGAAAACGTGACCGGATGGAGTATTATCTTTTGGAGGATCCAAAGACCGAAGAGCTGTCTGATCGTCTCACCGGAAAGCTTGAGAGAAATCTGCGTTGGAATCTCCAGTGGTTCTTAAATCTCTTTGCTATCAATATTCCCCGTATCGTGGGAGTGCTTCTGATCATGACAGGATATGTGTGGTGGCTTTCGCTGGTAGTGCTGGTATTGACAATTCCCCTGTTCCTCTTTTCCTTAAAGAGCGGGAAAAAGGTGTACCAGGCTTTTGAGGAAGCGGCGGTACACGAGCGGCGGCATAAATATCTGTTCGGCCTGCTGACGGGCCGGGAGGCCACGGAGGAGCGGAGTCTCTTCGGCTATACGGGACAGGTGAATGAACAGTGGCACCAACAGTTTGAAGAGGCCGTGAAGCAGGATATCAGGTCGGAGAAGCTGCATATGGGAAACTCCCTGCGGGGGACGGCGATAAACGGTCTGCTGTCCGCGGTGGTAGTGCTGATCATGATTCCCCTGACTGCTTCGGGAAAGCTGACAGTGGGTGTCTTTATTTCTCTGGTGACATCCATGTACGACCTAATAGATATTATGGGAAATAATACTGCAAGGGCGGTCAACCAGGTAGCGATGGCCCAGGAGTACATGAAAGATCTTACCGCCTTTGCTGCGCTGCCGGAGCGGGCGGAAATGGCAGCAGGAGCAAAGATCCAGACGCAGGGAACGGGCCTGACAGCGGAGGGACAGATGCAGACGAAAAGCGGGATCCCCGGATTGGAAGTACTGGAATTTCGTCATGTCACCTTCCGCTATCCCGGCACGGAAACCGATATTTTGAAAGACTTTTCCATAAAGCTGGAAAGCGGAAGACATTATGCTGTTGTGGGGGAAAACGGAGCGGGCAAGACCACTCTGATCAAGCTTCTCACAGGGCTTTACAGGGAGTATGAGGGTGAGATCTTATACAATGGTGTGGAGATGCGTACCTTTTCAGAGGGAGAATGGTTTAAGATCTTCTCCTGCGTCTTTCAGGATTTTGCCAGATACTATCTGTCTGTGGAAGAGAACATCTGTCTGGGTATGGGGAATATGGACTTTGAGGAAGCGGAGAGCCCGGAGCGGAAGAAGGAGAGGATCTCCCGCATGGAGAGTGCGGCAAAGCAGCTGGACATCCATGATTCCATATCAGATTTGGAATATGGCTATGAGACGCGTCTCGGAAAGCTGGATGAGAACAGTATGGATCTCTCCGGCGGACAGTGGCAGAGGGTGGCAATGGCAAGGGCGCTGATGAACGATGCGCCCTTGTTGCTGCTGGATGAGCCCACGGCGGCGCTGGATCCTGTCAGTGAGAGCAGGTTGTATGAGGAGTTCGGCGAGATCAGCAGGAACCGCACAACCATATTCATCAGCCACAGACTGGGTTCCATCAGGCTGTCGGATCACATTTTCCTGCTGAAGGACGGCTGTGTCAGGGAACAGGGCAGCCATGAGGAACTGATGAAGCTTCACGGCGTCTATGCGCACATGTACGAGACTCAGCAAAGCTGGTACAGGCAGGATAGCTCCAGTGCTTCATTTACCAATTAACTGCACATTTTTACTTGTCAGAATTGTCTTCTACTGCATTGTTTTCGAAGGGCGTGTCACCGCATCGTTTCCCTCAAACACCTTGTATAAGGCAATTCCGAACTTTTTAAAAAACATACAGTTGAAAAATGGAACACTGGTAAAGAAAGGATAAAGAGATGAAAAGCGTATCAGAAAAAAGGAAAAGGGCCGGTCTGTTCGTCATGGTCCGCCATATGATCGGCATGGGAGCAAAGAGAAAACCGCAGCTTCTCATTCTCCTTCCGCTTTTGTTTATCTGTATCGGGCTTTCCAATACGGCATACACCTTTATCAAGCAGGTTTTCTTCGATTCAGTGGAAGGACTGGTGGGAGGAAGCGTACAGATCGGCACCGTGCTGTTCTACGGAACACTGACCTCCTTGTTTCCTGTTTTCCTCCTTCTGGTAGGGCAGCAGTCGGCAGTCATGCTGCAGACCTTTTTCAAGGCCGCGGAAGGCTGTATGGGAAAGGAACTGAACGAAAAGGCGGCGAGGATCGATCCCCTGGTGTACGAGGACAACCGTTTCCTGGATCAGATCAATAAGGCATATACGGGATTACAGGCAGTAGGAGATGTTGTGGTCAGCATGCTGACGCTCCTGCTGAATCAGAGCGTGTATATCTTATCCATGGCGGTATATCTGTTTACTGTGAAGCCCATGCTGCTCATCATGTTCTTTGTTTGCTTTATACCCAGTATGATAGGAACGGCTGTGCGCAAAAGGATGTATGCAAATATGGAGCATAAGGCGGCGCCTTACCGCAGGAGGTATGAGTATTTCGAAAGGTGTATCTGCAACAGGGAGTATGTCAAGGAGACAAGGCTTTGGAGGGCAGAGGGCTTCTTTAAAAGAATGTATGGCAAAAATCTGAGGGAGTGTACCCGACTGGACTGGCAGACGTCAAAGCATGTGCTTTTCATAGAGCTGGGACTGCGTTTCCTGACGCTGACGGGATATGTGGGAACCATTATCATGCTGTTTTACTATCTGGCAAAGGGAGAGGTAGGCGTGGGTGCCTTTGCGGCGGTATTTACTTCTCTGGATACTCTGTTTTCCCGGATAAACGAGCTGTTCGACGGACAGATCGGTGCCATCGGCAGGAGCTTTGGCCCGGCACAGAATTTCTTTGATTTCCTGGATCTGCCGGAACGCCGGGGGCTGTACGAGGGGCCCGTAGAGCGGGAAGTGATCGAGCTTAAGGGAGTGTCCTTCACTTACCCGGGCGGCAGCATACCGGCGTTGGAAAATATTAACCTGACGGTACATAAGGGGGAGACCATCGCCATAGTGGGAGTGAACGGTTCGGGAAAGTCCACTCTGACGAGACTGTTGACAGGGCTGTATCTGCCCACCTCAGGCGAGCTGCTGATCGATGGCAGGAAGGTGGAAGAGATAGCGCCGAAAGCGTTGTATCAGGATGTCTCCGCAGTGTTCCAGCGGTATCAGACATATAAAATGACAGTGGCGGAGAATGTCCGGATCTCGGAGGTGGAAAAGGAACGGCCGGAGCATAGAGACATGACGGCGGGCAAAGAAGAGGCTGACGTGAAAGTCCGGGAGAAAACGTCGGCAGCCAAAGAAGAGGCTGACAGGAAAGCTTTGGAGAAAACGTCGGCGGTCAAAGCGGAAACCGGTATCAAAGCCATGACAAAAGAACCGTCAGATAAATCAGAGATTGTCGTGAATGAAAGGATAGAAGCGGCTGTCATGGATGCGTTGGAAAAAGCGGATTTCCCTCTGGACGGCGGGAAGCTGACAGAAGGTTTGGATACCATGCTGGGCAAGGACTTCGGAGGCACAGACCTTTCCGGAGGGCAGTGGCAGAGGCTTGCCATAGCCAGGGGCCTGTACCGGGCCCATGATATGATCATTCTGGATGAGCCCACGGCGGCCATCGATCCTCTGGAGGAGGCGGATATTTATCGGAAGTTTGCGGAAATCTCCAGAGATAAGACCGCTTTTATCGTGACCCACAGACTGGGCTCCGCCCGGATCGCCGACAGGATCATAGTCATGGACGAAGGTCATATTGTGGATATGGGGACCCACGAGGAACTGATGCAGCGGGAGGGAAGGTACCGCGAGATGTACCGGGCCCAGGCCAAGTGGTATGTGTAATGGGGGCGATGGTTTACAGATATCCGTGCCGGTTATGAGCGGGAAATCTGAGTCGCTTATTTTCTTAGAGGGTTAAGCGTGGCAGAACCTGATCCGCAATATTGACCTTTTACCTTCCATATCAGACCTCTTGCGCCGAAGCCATTGTGGGATAAAACGATCCATGCTATATTCTTCCCATCAAAAAAGCGGTAAGATGCGGAAAGGTGTGGTACTGATATGGAAGAGAAAGGAAAGAGCAGATACAATTTCGGATGGATCTATGCCCAGACAAAGGGAAACAGGCGCTATCTGATCCTTTTGACGATCGCAGGGATCGGACTGGCGGCGGTGAACATCCAGATAGCCAGTATTTTAAAAAGGTTTGTGGACATTGC
>JAIEKC010000457.1:0-4889 GCA_029064505.1 Acetatifactor sp. | reverse complement strand
CTCGGTGATTTGTATAATAGACAGTCTGTGTTCTGTGAGGCAGCCATATATATATTGCTGAAACGTATTGACAGACATCAGGAGAGAAGACATTTCGTTTATGCGGCGGCGGTCAGCTTTTTCTTTTCGCTGATCCTGATACTGGGATATCAGCTGGACCGGTACGGAATGACTGACTGCGGTGTGAAGGGGAAAGGGATGATCCTGCTGCGATCACTCTGTCTGGCCGTAGCCCTGTTCCCCTTTGGAGATATGCTGTTCGGTCTGGTGGAAAAGATCCCCTTCGGCATGCGCATAGGGGGGAAAACCTGGAAAAGGGGAGCGGTCTTCGGGATATCCTTCGGGACGATCTTTCTGCTGTGGATTCCCGTATGGATGGCCTATTATCCCATTGTAATGTCCTATGATTTCCACAGGCAGGTCAACGAAGCGTACAAAGGCTGGATCTGGTTCAATTCCTATCAGCCTCTGATCCACACCTGGCTGATATGGCTCTTTCTGCAGATTGGCGGGGCGCTGGGCTCTAACGAGGCGGGAATGGGGCTGTTCACCCTGTTTCAGATGCTGGTGGTGTCGGCGGCCATGGCTTATGCCTGTGCCGGGATATACAGGATGGCGAAAAGAAAATGGGCAGTGGTGCTGGCAATACTGTTTTACGGCGTGTTTCCCTTCTGTTCCGTATCCATGATGATCGGTACGAAGGATGCCATCTTCAGCGCCCTGTTCCTTACGTTTGTCATATTGCTGACGGAACGCAATCTGTATCATGGGGAGCGAAAATGGATCATGGAGATCCCCCTGGTCATCACTGCGGTGGTGATGATGTTGTTCCGCTACAATGCGCTGTATGCGGTGGCGGCTTTCGGCGTGCTGTCCCTGATCTTTGCAAAGGGGAAGGAGAAACTGCGTATTTTCCTGTTGTGCGCTGTGATGACAGTGGGCGGCAAAGCGGCCCAGGAGGGAATCCAGCGTGGGCTGGGTACGGAGATCCGCGGCAGTTCCGTGGAAAAGTACAGTCTGTTCATCCAGCAGTTTGCCAGGGTGGGATATTATCACGGGGCGGATATGTCCCCGGAAATATATGAGCTGGTTGACAGATATGTGTCGGCGGATTCCTGGCAGAGGCACATGCCTGCCCTTGCCGATGCCTCCCGCTCGGGAGTGGATTTTGCGGGTGTGTGGGAACCGGATATGGGGCAGGTTGTGAAGGACTGGTTCAAGGTGGGACTGGAGTATCCTAACGAGTACATAGATGCGTTTCTGTGTGTGACAGGGGGCTTCTGGTTCCCGGACGACAGGACATACTGTGAAATGCAGGGCTGGGGCAACGGGGACAGGCACGGCGCCATCTTTACCAACAACTCTTCCTCCTCCGATACTTATGAAGGAATCCGGCATATTTCCAAATTTCCCTGGCTGGAGGAGAGACTGGAGGATATCGTCAGCAACAATGCCTTTTATAACTGGCCGGTGATCTCCTTATTGTTCAAGCCTGCGGTTTACACATTGTCGCTGGTGATGACCGCTGTGGCCCTTCTGTACAGAAGACAGAAAAAACAGGCATATATCTGCCTGTTTCCGCTGATTTATTTCGGCACGATGCTGCTGGGGCCCACCGTACAGTTCCGCTATGTGGTTCCGATCATGATCACAGTTCCTTTTCTGGCCGCGCTGACCTGTGTCTCCGGAGAAGAGAAAAGCAGGCCGAACCAAGAAGAGTCAACAGGGACAGAAGCTCCGACAGGCGCCAGTGGAAGGGTTCCTGAAACATGATGGAGATGCTGCCGCTGTAATCTGCGGGGAAGCTGACACGGATCATATTGTTGTAGCCGTAAGAGTATTCCAGAGGCTCCCCGGTGGCAGTATCCCTGCACTCATAGTATTTGTAGCAGGTCAGAGGGAAGTCGACGTATCCCCCGGAAGCAGGAGCCGTCACATGGCAGGTGATGGTCGTTCCGTTTTTCTGATAGTCGGTCACTGTGGTCCCCTCCGAGGGGGCCACCAGATTGTCTTCTATATTCTCCAAAGAGGTTCCCGTGGGAAGGTATTCACAGGAATAAAGGCACAGGGTATCCAGATCTTTCGTATCATAAACCCGGTAAGGGTCTCCGGAAAAAGTAAAATCATAGAAATACCAGCCACAGTTTACAGCCAGCAGAGTCAGTGCGGCCAGCAGGACTGGCAGGGCCAAATGCCTGCCGTAAAGGTCGCGGAGGGCGCGGACCGCAAAGCAGCAGGAGAACGTCAGGAGCACTGCGGCAGGCGCCAGCAGCCGGTGAGGGAACTGCAGGGATTTGATCACGGCGCCGGCAGGTCTGCTCAGGGAAATAATGGCATTCCAGGGGAAATAGCAGGTGCTCATATACAGAAGCAGACAGGCAAAAGCGGTGCAGATGCATGCCGGGATAAAACCGTTTCGGGAGCGGCACTCCCTGTAGTGGCATAAGAGCAGATACAGGAACAGCAGCAGGCCGAACAGAAAGAAGATCCCTATGGACATGGTACACTCATAAGCGGCTCCGGACGCGGATACAAGCGTACTGCCCGTGCCGTGGCCGAAGAGCGTAAATATCTGGACGGGGAATATTCCCATCTCCTGGAAACGGTCGCTTGTATTTCCGATCCACTGGTCGGAGGAAATGAAGAGATCCGCGTTGTAGTAATCCAGAAAGGGCACCAGAAATCCCAGATTCAAAAACACGGTCAATACGGCGGAGGAGGCCAGGGCCGTGAAGGTATGGCGCTGACAGACGCGTTTGATCAGGATCAGGCACACGGGAAGGATCAACAGGGCGGCCATCTCACAGCTCAGCACATGGGACTGGATCAGGCCGGTCAGCCCCAGTGCGGTCAAAACGGCGAATTTATACCGGTTATTCACTGAGCATTCTGTAAAAATGAGATAAAAGCCGCACAGGACCAGAGGGAAAAACATCATGGCAGTGTACTCCCCTACGGCAGCTCTTGTATAGACATCGATGAGGCGGTAAGTGGACAGGGAATAGACCAGACAGCCAAGGAGACCGGTATTTCTGCTTCGGAACATCCTCTTGAAAGTAAAATAGCTGATGATCACCGTTCCAAGGTTCACCGCCGCGGCATAAAGCTTGTAGGCTGACTGGACGGAATAGCCGAAGCGCCTGAGTAGCGCGGGGAAATACAGAAAAGCATTTCCGTACATAACGCCTACCGCGTAACCGTAATCTTTGGCCCACACAGGATGGATCCTGACGGGAAAGACATGGTCGGAGAGCCCTTCGGACAGTCCTTCGATCCGCAGGAGATGAAAGGGAATGTCGTGGCCCACAGGGAGATAATCCAGGCAGAGCGGATAGCAGGTGATCCCGAAAATGGCGGTCAGTGCCAGGATGACCCTGCGGGAAGAAGTGTCGCTCTTCCGGAACAGATAAAGGAGATCCAGAAGGAGGCAGAGTGCCAGAGCGCGCACAATATTTCTCTTATACCGGCCCGTGGTCTCAACGATGCTTACACCGGTGATGCTCAGATAACCCTGTCCGGAGAAGGAGGCGGCTATGGAAAATTCCGTCACGTCACGGGACAGATCCAGGGGCAGTACGGCGGTGTGATACGCGGGATTCAGCTTCGTATCCAGACAGTGCATTTCCTGGGAGTTCAGCTGCAGACTGCCCACGTGTGCGACACTGTCACCGGCATTGGCATTGTAATTGATATAAATAGAATAGGTGCCTTTATCCAGACTGATCTCGGGTGTGCGGATAAAGTCGCCGCCTTCACTCATGGTGTCATCCGTGGTGACATCTTCCGCCACCACTGTATTTTCAGAGACAATATATTCGTCTAAAGTGAATTCTCTCCGGAACAGGTTTCCCCGGTGAATAAACCATCCCAGGAAAGCCGCAGCCAGGATCAGCAGTTGGACCGTCATAAGGACATATATCTGTTTCGTCAGATGGATCTTCTTGGTTATACGCATTTTACCGCCTCCGATGCAAGTGTCATTTGTGATAGTCTGTTCCAAACAGCTACGCTGTACTCGTGATCACATTTCTTTACCATTTTCTGTGCCGTGTCATTCTGCGGAAAGGCCCGTTCATTGTAGAGAAGTATTGGAAAATGTTTCCGCACGCAGTATAAATTATAATAAGGAATGAGGAAAAAAGCAAGATTCGGGCTGAACGGTTACTCTTGTAATGAAATGCAAAAAATGATAAAATACCCGTATGGAAAGAAAACGCCGCGATACTGGAGGAAAATAAATGGATATTTTTATGGACAAGCTGGCACAGAGATTGACTGCACAGGACATCATTCAGGCGAATACGGCTGCCGATATGGAAGAAATGAATAAACTGAAGGCACAGATTGCAGAGTATTATCAGTGCCTGGAGCAACTGAGAAGGGTGTTGGACGATGAGACAGCCAGACTGAGAAGCTCCCAGATAAGCGGTGAAAATGTCAATCGCCTGGTGGATGAGGGCATAGCGAAGATCAGAGCGGTCCAACTGGATTCAAAGGGGACGGAGGAGCTGCAGAGACAGTTGTCACGGCAGCTGGACACTTTGGAGAGACAGGTGGGCGATAAGCTGGATGCGCTGCAAAGACAGATAAACGGTAAGCTGGAGATCCTGGAGCGGGCAGGCGGCAGGCTGGACGCTTTGGAGCAGGTGGGCGGCAAGCTGGATGCCATAGAACAACAGGTGGGCGGCAGGCTGGATACCATTGAACAGCAGGTGGGCGGCAAACTGGGCTCCCTGGAGCAGCAGGTAGGTGGCAGACTGGGCACCATGGAGCAGCAGCTGGAGAGCAGATTGGGCGCTCTGGATGAACAGGTGGGCGGCTGGCGCGGCAGAATGGCGCGGAGGAAGGCGAGGCAGTCACTAAAAAACAGCTGCCGCTGGCGGCGCGGG
>JAIEKC010000456.1:0-15351 GCA_029064505.1 Acetatifactor sp. | reverse complement strand
CGGCTGGAGGACCTGATCAATGAGTTCTTTGAGAGGACGCGGTTCAATCTGTCCAATATTACCCTGGAGTATAGCAGGGTAAATCTGACGCGTCTGCTGGAACAGCTTACTTTTGAATTTAAGCCGATGTTCTCGGAGAAAAATCTGACCTGTACTCTTGAGGCAGCTCCCGACATCATGATAAAATGTGATGTGGATAAGATGCAGCGTGTGTTCGATAATCTGCTGCGGAATGCGGTCAATTACAGCTTTGAAAATGAGGAGATCAGGATCAGGGTGACGCAGGAGGAGAGGGATGTGCATATCCATTTTTCCAATCATGGAAATACCATTCCTCCGGACAGGCTGGAGCGTATTTTTGAGCAGTTCTACCGTCTGGACAGCGCCAGAGGCTCCCAAAGCGGCGGCGCGGGCCTGGGACTTGCCATTGCCCGGAAGATCGTGGAAGCTCACAACGGCACTATAACGGCCAAAAGCGAGAATGAAGTCATAGAATTTGAAGTGGTCATATAGATCTGCGGTAAACGGCATTTTCCCCAAAAACATGATGAGTCTGAAAGCGCGGGAGCGTTTGCGGACATCCCGGGGGACCGGGAAGGGCACTGCGGATAAGGGAACTGCCGGAACAGATGCGTACGAGCGGGATAGACGGATCCGGAAACGGCTCTGTAGGAATTTCGTAAGATTTTACAAGTAAAAAATTATGAAAACATTTATATTAAGTGAAAGAACGCTTCTCCCGGCTTTGATACAGTATAGGTATCGAAGACGGGAGGCTTTTTTTAAAGCAGGCAGCGTTTGAAGCAAGGTTTGAACGCTCCGGATCATGAAAGGGAGGCGGCCATGAAGCAAAAAACTATAGCGGTCATTTTTGGAGGAAATTCAACGGAATATGAGGTGTCGCTGCAGTCGGCGTATTCTGTTCTGGAGAATCTTGATACGGAAAAATATAATATCCTATTGATCGGAATTACCAGGGATGGTGACTGGTATCGCTACAGAGGAAGCCATGAGAATATTCGGAACAATACATGGTGTGAGGACAGTGCATTCCTCACACCGGTGGCGGTATCCCAGAGCCGTTCTGTGAAGGGATTGCTGGAACTCTCTGCGGAAAAATGCAGCGGCAGCGCCGTAAGGACACCGGATGATGAAGGTGCAGCCGTATCCGTGGGGATGTCTGCAGATGAAGATTCCGGGGCATCCCCGGGAAAATCTGCAGGCAAATATTTCGTGGTAAAAGTGGATCTGGCATTTCCCATACTGCATGGTAAGAACGGAGAGGACGGGACGCTGCAGGGACTGTTTGAACTGGCGGGAATCCCTGTTGTGGGCTGTAATACGCTCTCATCCGCACTCTGCATGGACAAGGGCAGGGCGCATACTCTGGTGCGCGCGGCTGGTGTGGCGGTGCCGAAAGCTGTGACATTCAAACGGTATGAGAGGGAGGAGGCCCGGCGGGAGATCGCCCGGAGACTGCATTATCCTCTCTTTGTAAAGCCGGTCCGTGCGGGTTCCTCTTTTGGGATCACGAAGGTACTTCGGGAGGCGGAACTGAATGCCGCGATAGAGTCGGCTTTTGACCATGATGACGAGGTGACGGTGGAGGAGGCTGTTGAGGGATTTGAGGTGGGCTGCGCTGTTCTGGGAAATGAGACGCTGACGGTGGGCAGAGTGGACGAGATTGAGCTGTCGGAAGGCTTTTTCGATTATACGGAGAAATATACGCTGAAAACTTCCAAGATCCATATGCCTGCCAGGATAGATCCGCAGACGGAGAGAAGGATACAGGAGACCGCGGTAACGATTTACAGGGCGCTGGGATGCTCCGGTTTCGCAAGGGTGGATATGTTTCTGACGCCCCACGGGGAGATCGTGTTCAACGAGGTAAATACCATTCCCGGCTGTACCTCTCACAGCCGCTATCCCAATATGATGAAAGGAATCGGTTTGTCCTTTGCGGAAATGCTGGACAGGCTGATCGGATTGTATGTGGAATGATTTTTTTTCTTGCCATTTTTTCCAAAGTATGGTATGGTTGTAAAAACAAATTTTCTACAGCATACCAAACACGGGAACACTGTTTCACGTATTCTTATATTATAATCCATTCAGCGGAAGAATGCTTTTAACACCTTCTGCTTCTTTCAGAAAATTCATGCTTTTAATTCCCAATTTTTTAGCAGGAGTCTTTTGAAAGAGGAGCTCCTGAGCAGGACGGACGTGTCTGCGTGATACAGGAGGTCAGATGGAAGAAGAACAGAAGACGGCCAGAGTGTTTCAGTGGCATCCGGCATTTTATGCCTGTTTCTTAAAGGCAGATGCACCGAAAGAAGATGCCATAAAAGCATCCGAGATTACCATATCCTTTGTGTGCTGCCGTTATCCGTACAAGCTGGTCCGTCATTTGATACAGGAGCATCGTCTGAACGTGGAACAGCAGGAGGAAGGCATATATTATTTGGAGGGAAATATCTTTCCGATGCAGCTGATCGTGACATCCCGGCTTTCACCGGAAAAGAATCTGTGGCTCAACAGTTTGACGAACGATCTTAGGAAAGAGAACATGGACCGTCTGCTGCAGGAGTACGGAAAGCATTCCAATGAGAATCTGTACAGATCAGTCATGAATCTCATAGTCCGGGCAAACCGGGAGAAGTTTGAGGAGGGAAAAGCAGTGTGTGAAGCGTTGAAGGAACTGTTCCGAAAAGATATAGAAGAGGCCCGCCGGGAGGGACGTCTTGAAGGCGTTCTTGCCATGATCGCAGACAATTTGGAGGAGGGGATTTCCGCCGGGCGGACCCTGGAAAAATAGGAGAAAAGATTTGAGCTGACGGAGGAGGAAGCGCGGGAATGTATGGAGAAGTATGCCACAGCTCATTCCGCATGACAACGGCATATATCAGGATACCATGCTATAGAAAGCCTGCACAGGAATGAGAGTAACAGTTCAGGCAACCTCTCCCGCGAAGTCAAAATTGCGTCTCTTTGCAATTTTGCGAGACTAACGAGATTTTTATAATTTGATCATTCTGAAAAAAATGCTTGCTAAAGCAAGGGTGATTGTGTTATAATACTTTTCGTCAGTGATGACGAAGACATAGGGGAATAGTACAATGGTAGTGCGGCGGTCTCCAAAACCGTTGATGGGAGTTCGATCCTCTCTTCCCCTGCTAGAAGCCTGAGAGCATGAGCTTTCAGGTTTTTTCGTTTCGGAAAGGACGGGCGGAGGCGGAACGAATGGGACAGATGACAATGGAACAGGAGGATTGGCATGGAAGAAAATAATCGGTTGGAACAGGCGCTTGGCACACTGCATCAATTTGTTCTGAATCTGGCAGAGCAGGCGGGAGAGAAGCGGGAATACGGGGAAAAACTCTGGCAGGGGATCAGCGCCTCGGAAGGTTTGCTTCAGGAACTTGCCTACTATCATGACTATAATAAATTTCTGTGTAAATACAGGGTGGCCGGTTATACCCTGGCGGATGTGCTGGTATGGCAGGTGGATCACTTTAAGCTATACATGGACCGTCCGGAGGAGATGAACCGTTACAGGCAGCAGAGGCTGCTTCTGGAGTCCTTTGAGACAATGATCGGGATGGAACATGATCCCGTTCCCTTTGTGGAGAAAATGAAGGGAGAGACGGGGACGGATATTGTAGTATGATCCCAAACACAAATAGAAGGTGCCATACCGATGAACGGTATGGTACCTTCTATTTACTCGGGGAATTCTCCTTTATTATACATTAAAAGCGGCTTTTTGTCTATATCAGATTTCACCTTTTATATAGGCGCGCTCCGCTTCCAGGGTAGGCGGAATGGTTGTGTTGCAGCTTCGGAGCTTCTGCATGAACATATCGATGTGATGGAGCTTCTGTTTCATGACATTATTCCGCTGAACGATTATTTCCGTAAACATGGGGTTCTGCTCCAGCTTTTTGCTGAGTTGCGCAGGGAAAGGACAATAGGTGAGCAGGATCCTTCTGGCCACCTTGTTCAGTCTGGGAGAACCGGTTCCTTCAAATAATATCCATACGACATAGTCGCGGACGAACATTTCCTTGAAACTGTTCTTGGCCCTCTGCAGGCTGTTCTTGATCTTCTCCTTTGCCTCTCCGGTAAGCTCATGGTTCTTCCGGAAGAATTGCACATAATCGAAATACTCACTGGTGAGAGAGCGCTCGGACACATCGTTCCAACGGCTGCCCTGCACACGCTTGCACATTTCCCAACGGAATTCTCCTGCAAGGCGCACCATGGTGGACTTGATATCCTCCATGTGGAAAATGGAGAAGATCATGCGGGAAGGAGAGTTTCGCTTCTTGCCCTCGATCTCCTGCCACATCATACCTCTGACGCCTGCATTGGGCATCAGGATCACATCGGGCAGGAATTCCAGATGGATGGGCTCCTTACCCATTATGGCGGCATTGTCCAGATCCAGGCTCTCACGGTAAAATACGGAATAGTCTATGCTCTTGATCATTTCCAGCGTTTTGTTGATCTGACTGACAGTGACAAAGGAGTCTCTCAGATCTTTCATCACGTTTTCTGCCGCGAAGAGAGGACAGAAGGTGGTGATGCGTCCGGAGGTGATCTTGTTGGCGGAGACGAATAAATTTTCCATCTCGAATCTGACCTTCAGCAGAGAATCGTTCTTCATTTCAGTGGCCTGGGCTTCGGTGATCTTGCCGGTAGCCTTCTGCTTATTGATGTTGTCAAAGAAATCTTCGTCAAATTCATTACGGCTGGGATTCTTATCCCCGTTGTAGATGGCACGCAGCCAGTCGTAAATGGTGTATACTCCGAATTCGGAATGATCCCCCATGTTGCTGGCAAGATCGTAAAGGGTGGCACAGTTGGCGGCTCCTGCCAGCTCTTCATCCACATACCCGAAATACAGGAACATCCGCACGGGGATGGGAAGAGAGGTGGTTTGCATTGAGCGCTCAAATACGGTGGCATATAATGTGTTGAATTCGGTGGTAAGCTGTCTGCGCAGTCTGCCGGCCTCCTCTTCCGAGGAATTCTTATCCTCCAGTGCTCTGTAGGCAATGACATGCTTGCGGAAGGAAGGGCCGATCTCCAGTTCCAGTCCGGCAAACCCGAGAATGGTGGTCAGGGATCCTGCAAGCTCTGCCATCATGGAGGGATCGGCCGCAGCGAGATCCTTGTTTGTCCCGGACTGGAGAACATCCGAAGCCGTGGTGGAAGAGATGCTTTCCTTAAAGTTCCGGATCCTGGGAGCCACAGAATTCTGATCCACGGAAGGATCCTTTTCGAATTTCTCGATGATCCGTGAGATGACGGCATGGAGATCGTCCGCATCTTCGCAGCTCTGACCGAGACGAAGGTACAGAGAAGTCAGCATTTCGAACAGATCGCCCCCGGATTCGTTAAAGTAGAAGGAAGCAATCTGCTTTCTGTACTGGTATTGTTCCTCCAGACTGGAATAAACCTGTTGGAAATCCCGGCTCCCCCTGAGCAGGATGCCCATGGCAAGGCCGATTTCCTGGCACAGATAGCGGCTGGCTTCTCCGGCATAGGCATGCTGCAGCCCCAGATAATAGTCTCCCAGCCAGGCCTCGGGAGTCTCGGCACCCAGGTAATCGTTTACCTCCGACAGGTTGAGCGCCATGGGCTGAACACGGTAACGGCTGCAGAGAGTAGTGTAATGTTCATAATCGTCGATCAGCTCCTGATGAAGATTGTCACAGGAGGTTTCGGCCCGCACGATCTGTTCCATGACATTGTTCAGCTGCCGGAACAGGGAAAGCAGGATCAGCTTTGCCATGGCTGCGTGAGACCGCAGCACCTTTTCCAGTGCGTCAATATTGTTCAGGGGATATGTCATGACCGTGATATCGCTCAGTGAGACATAATCCACAAAATGAACTTCCGAACATATTTCACAAATACCGATCACATCTCCCTCGGCCAGCGTATACGTGCCGCCGGGGTATGTTGCCTGTACTTTTCCCTTAGTGATGATGTGCAATGCGGTCACAGGCTGGCCGCTTGAATAGATCTTTTTCCCTTTTTCTAAAATACTACCCGCCATATTTCCTATCTCATTTCTGCCGCAATGCGGCTTTTTTCTACAGTTCAACCGTACATCCGCTCCGTGGACCGGGGGAGAAGCTGTCAAAATCTATTATACAACAAATCAGGTGCAAGTTTCTACTGTACTTTTGATAAAAATGTGATAAAATAAAAATACATATGTGTCAGTTTTTGCAATGTTACGGTTTATGCGTCATTCTGACGGGTTCAGGAGCCATGCCGGCATGAAAACAGGAATCGCGATGTTGGGCCTGACAGCTATAAATTATGGGAAAGGTACGGTTTACATATATGGAAGAGAATCTGGAATACATGCAACAGCTTACGGAAGAATATAAGGAGACTGTGGCTCCCCTGCTGAAATATCTGCCATGGTTTGAGAGAAACGCGGGACAGGCAGGCAATTCCTTTTACAAGGGGTCGGACCTCAACGAACAGAGTATGGCAATACCGGTGTATGATGCGAATCTGATGAGCTTTGTCAAAGAGGCGTCCAATTCCTCTCTGATGGACCGCAACTATCCATATGTCTACACCAGAAACCGTATCAGGACCCACGAAGATGAACGAAAGCTTATCGAGCGCGCGGGGATCAGGGAGTGGGATCTTCTGAGAGGAATCTTATCCAAATATGTGTTGGGCGGCAGGACGAAAAGTATATTGTGGAGTCAGGCCGTTCAGGAAAATATATTTTATCTGGTACTGAAACAGATGAAGAAGATCATCGAATACTGGGATAAAACCAGAGATACGGAGTAACATACCGTGATCGTCTTGTGATCATGGCGTAAAAAAGTCCATATTCAAGGCGGTCAGGGGCCGAATGGCCATCCATGCCATGATCGTCTTGTGATCATGGCATAAGGAAAACGATCGCCGGGCGGCGGAATGAGAGGGTATATGGGCGAAAAATCGATACAGAAGAGACGATATATATTGGAGACTGCCAGAAGAGTGTTCATGGAAAAAGGCTTTAAGCGGGTTACCATGAAAGATATTGTGGAGGCATGTGATATCAGTCGCGGGGGCCTGTACCTTTATTTCGACAGTACGAGCCATATTTTTCTGGAGGTGCTGAAGCTGGAGAGAGAGGAGACGGATGATGTGTTTTCCGACAGTATTACGGAGGACGCCACAGCTGCGGATATTTTGATCCTGTTTTTGCAGGAACAGAAGAAGGAACTGCTCCGGAAGGAAGATACCCTGACGCAGGCGATCTATGAATTCTATTTTGATAATCAGCCTGGCAGAAAGGATAATGTATTGCGGAAGCAGTTTGATTCCGCAGTGAAGATCATAGAGAAGCTGATAGAAGCAGGGGCGGACAGCGGGGAGTTCTACTGTGAGGACTGCGAGGGAACGGCCCGGAATATCATGTTTGTGCTGGAGGGCCTGAAGATATCTGCCCAGACCATCGGCATTACGGCGGACACTGTGGACAGGGAGATATCTTACATATTGAAGTCACTTGGTTCGGAGATCTGATAAAGATAACATTTTTCCGGAACGGAATATAAACTGATTAGCGCTTGGAGGAGCAGAATGGGAAACGTAAGACGTATCTATGTGGAAAAGAAGGAGCCTTTTGCGGTAAAGGCGAAGGAACTGCATGAGGAGCTGAAGAACTACCTCGGGATCAATGTGGAAGGAGTAAGGGTATTCATCCGCTATGATGTGGAAAATATTTCCGACGAAATATTTTCCAGGGCGTGCAGGACTGTTTTTTCCGAGCCTCCCGTGGATGATCTTTATGAGGAGAGAATTGAGATACCGGAGGACGGGAGGGTATTCTCCGTGGAATTCCTGCCCGGGCAGTTTGACCAGAGAGCGGATTCCGCCGTGCAGTGCATACAGTTCTTAAAGGAATCGGAGGAGCCTGTGATCCGGACGGCGGTCACTTATATGATCCTGGGTGATATCACGGAGGAGGAATTTGACCGGATCAGGGCGTATTGCATCAATCCTGTGGATTCCAGAGAGACGGGGATGGAGAAACCGGACACTCTGATGACGGCTTTCGACGATCCCGCTGACGTCAGGATCCTGGACGGTTTTGCGGAGATGGGTGAGGCGGAGCTTTTAAAACTTTATGACTCTCTCTCCCTGGCGATGACTTTTAAGGACTTTTTACATATTCAGAGGTATTTCAGGGAGGACGAGAAACGAGATCCGTCCATGACGGAGATTCGTGTGCTGGATACCTACTGGTCTGATCACTGCCGTCACACCACCTTTTCCACGGAGCTGACAGAGGTAGAGTTCGGAGAGGGCTATTATCGTTCGCCCATAGAGACCACCTATCAGAGCTATCTGGATACCAGAGAAGAGATCTTTGCAGGCAGAGAGGATAAGTTCGTCTGTCTGATGGATCTGGCCCTGATGGCCATGAGGAAGCTGAAGAAGGACGGAAAGCTGGAGGACATGGAGGAATCCGATGAGATCAATGCCTGTTCCGTGGTGGTGCCGGTGGAGATGGATTATGGCGACCACAGAGAGACGGAAGAGTGGCTGGTATTTTTCAAGAATGAGACCCATAACCATCCCACGGAGATAGAGCCCTTCGGCGGCGCGGCCACCTGTCTGGGCGGCGCCATCCGGGATCCCCTTTCCGGAAGAGGTTATGTGTATCAGGCCATGCGTGTCACCGGAGCGGCAGACCCTACTGTTCCCGTGGCTGATACCTTAAAGGGGAAGCTTTCCCAGAAGAAGCTGGTGCGCGGCGCGGCAAGCGGTTATTCCTCCTACGGGAACCAGATCGGTCTCGCCACCGGTTTTGTGAAGGAAATCTATCATCCCGATTATGTGGCTAAGAGGATGGAGATCGGCGCCGTCATGGGGGCTGCTCCCAGAAAGAATGTGATCCGGGAGACCTCTGATCCGGGAGATGTGATCATCCTGCTGGGCGGCCGTACCGGACGTGACGGCTGCGGCGGTGCAACCGGTTCCTCCAAAGTGCATACCGAGCAGTCCATTGAGACCTGCGGCGCGGAGGTACAGAAGGGTAATGCTCCCACGGAACGGAAGATCCAGAGACTGTTCCGCCGGGAGGAAGTGAGCCGCATGATCAAGAAGTGCAACGATTTCGGCGCAGGCGGGGTGTCCGTGGCCATCGGTGAACTGGCGGATGGCCTGACCGTGGATCTGGACAAAGTGCCTAAGAAGTATGCCGGTCTGGACGGCACGGAACTGGCGATCTCCGAGTCCCAGGAACGTATGGCGGTGGTAGTGGACCCGAAAGATGTGGAGAAATTTCTGGGATATGCCGCAGAGGAGAATCTGGAGGCGGTGGCCGTGGCCGTAGTGACGGAAGATCCCCGTTTGGTCCTGAACTGGAGGGGCAGGACTATTGTAAACCTGAAGAGAGCCTTTCTGGATACCAACGGCGCCCATCAGGAGACTGCCGTAAAGGTGGACATTCCGGATGAGAAGGACAATTATTTCGACCGGTATGCAGTACCTGCCGCAGGTGAGAAGCTGGAGGCAGGAAAGATAAAGGAGGCGTGGCTGACACTGCTGAACGATCTGAATGTGTGTTCTCAGAAGGGACTGGTGGAGATGTTTGACGCCTCCATCGGCGCGGGAAGCGTGCTCATGCCTTACGGCGGAAAGTATCAGCTGACCGAGACGCAGACCATGGTGGCAAAGCTGCCCGTGCTCCGGGGCAAAACGGATACCGTGACTATGATGAGCTATGGCTTTGACCCGTATCTGTCCTCCTGGAGCCCTTATCACGGAGCGGTTTATGCGGTGACGGAGTCCATGGCAAAGATCGTGGCTTGCGGTGGGGATTTCGAGAAGATACGTTTTACATTCCAGGAGTATTTCCGCAGAATGAGCGGCGATCCCGGCCGCTGGAGCCAGCCTTTCGCAGCGCTGCTGGGCGCCTATGATGCCCAGATGGGCTTCGGTCTTCCCTCCATCGGCGGCAAGGACAGCATGTCCGGAACCTTTAACGATATAGATGTTCCTCCCACACTGGTCTCCTTTGCGGTGGATATCGCGAAGCAGGGGGATATCATCACACCGGAGCTGAAAAAGGCAGGGAATAAGCTGGTACGCTTTAAGATAGAGAAGGACGACTTTGACATTCCCATGTATGAGGATGTGGCGGAACTGTACCGTTTTGTCAGCTATCTGATCCGGGAGCGGATAGTGGTTTCCGCCTATGCTCCGGATGCAAAGGGCGCGGCAGCGGCATTGTCCAAGATGGCATTCGGCAATAAGCTGGGTGTAGAGATCGAGGCTGGAGTCTCCGTGGATACGCTTTTTGAAAATGCGCTGGGAGATATCCTGGTGGAGGTGATTCCGGAGAAGCTTTCTGTGCTGACGGCTTCCGAACATAATGTGAAGGTGATCGGTACGGTGACGGAGGAGCCGGTGTTTGTGTGCGGAGACGTGAGGATCACCATGGAGGAGGCGCTTGCTTCCTGGACTTCCAGACTGGAGAGGGTATTCCCCACAAAGGCAGTGAAGGAAACTGTACCCGTGGAGAGCAGACTGTATCAGGCTGACAGCATTTATGTATGTAAGAATAAGGTGGCGAAGCCCACGGTATTTATTCCCGTATTCCCCGGAACCAACTGTGAGTATGACAGTGCGAAGGCTTTCGAGCGTGCGGGAGCCGATGTGGTGACCAGGGTGTTCCGCAATCAGAACGAGGAAGATATCAGGGCTTCCGTGGAGGAGTTTGAGAAAACCATCGGACAGGCGCAGATCATCATGTTCCCCGGAGGCTTCTCGGCAGGCGATGAGCCCGACGGAAGCGCGAAATTCTTTGCCACCGCTTTCCAGAATGAGAAGCTGAAGGAAGCGGTGATGAAGCTGCTGCAAGAGAGGGATGGTCTGGCACTGGGTATCTGTAACGGATTCCAGGCGCTGATCAAGCTGGGGCTGGTGCCTCTTGGGGAGATATGGGGACAGAAGGAAAATTCCCCCACACTGACCTTCAACACGATCAACAGACATATCTCCAAGATGGTTTATACGAAGGTGGTTTCCAATAAATCGCCCTGGCTTCAGGAGGCCGGGCTGGGAAAGGTTTACTGCAATCCCGCTTCCCACGGGGAGGGGCGCTTTGTGGCGCCGAAGGAATGGCTGGATAAGCTGTTTGCAAACGGTCAGGTGGCTACCCAGTACTGTGATCAGGATGGGAATACCTCCATGGACGAGGAGTACAATATCAACGGTTCCTACTGTGCCATCGAGGGCATCACTTCTCCCGACGGACGCTGTCTGGGGAAGATGGCGCATTCCGAGAGACGGGATACGGCAGTTGCCATGAATATATATGGGGAGCAGGATATCAGGATCTTTGAATCCGGTGTGGCATACTTTCAGTAAAGTTAAGGAAGGATCCTTAAGTATAAAAGTTAATAAAACAGCATCCGCCCGACCGATGCAGTGTGCCGGGAAGCACGGGAGCATTCACGGATGCAGGCGGCCGGGAATGATTCTGCCGGGAAAGGTGCCGGTGGGGCGGATGCGGATCAGATTACTGCAGGCAGTAATGGAATAAGAAAGGGGAGTTATTATGTTATTAGCTTTGATACCACTTTTTGACGAGAATATGGCTGTTCGGGCATACTCTATTTTCGTGCAGAGGGATAATTTCTTTCTGGATCCCATGATGCAGGGAACCCGACAAAATGATGGAGCCGCTGCTGTTTACGGATTGGAAATGATTGAAAAGATGGGAATGGAAAGTATTTCCGAGGACAGTGAAATATTTGTTTCTCTGAGTAATATTTCCATTTTTTCTGACGTGGAGAGCCAGTGCAGCGCTCCCCATGAGCGTATTGTATTTCTGATTGATAATACGATCCCGCCGGTGGAAGTGTATGTGAAGCGTCTGCAGGAATTGAAGAATAAGGGGTATAAACTGGCGATCCGCAAGCTTGCCGTAGCTGATTTTGAGAATTACAGTGAAGTGTTCAAGCTGATGGATTATGTGCTTCTGAACAATCGAAAGATTGCTATCGATAAGGCGAAGATTTATTTTGGAAAGCTTTATCCCAATATCAGGCTGGTTGCCGGCGGTATCAGTGACATGGAAACCTTTGAAAAGTTAAAGGCTGTGGGCGGATATCAGCTGTACGAGGGTGAGTTTTATCGTGTACCCGTGACAAAGGGGAACACAGAGATCACTCCTTTGAAAGTAAACTATATTGCACTGATGAATTCGGTCAACAGCGAGAACTTTGACCTGGCTGATGCGGCAGACATTATCGGACGGGATCCCGCGCTGACGATTTCCCTGCTGCAGATGGTAAACCGTATGACCGTTAATTCCGGTATCACTACGATCCGTCACGCGGCGGCAATGCTGGGGCAGAAGGAACTGAGAAAGTGGATCAACACGGCGGTCGTCAAGGAAATGTATGCTGACAAACCCAGTGAAATCACCAGACTTTCCCTGCTGCGTGCAAAGTTTGCGGAGTATCTGGCGGAGCCCTTTCAGATGCTGATGAAGCAGGAGGAATTGTTCCTGATGGGATTGGTGTCCGTGCTGGATGTCATTCTGGAGAAGCCCATGGAAGAGGCGTTGGAAAAAGTAAAGATGACGGAAGAGGTCAGCCGTGCGCTGATCGAGGGTGAGGGGCCTTTGGCCAATATAATGGAACTGATCAGACAGTATGAGAATGCGAACTGGCAGGAGGTTACGCGCCTGCTGTTGCTTGCAAATATAGAAGTTTCCACGGTCAATGCCCTTTATATGAAATCCCTGCACTGGTATAAGCAGCTGATGTACGGCAGGGAAGAATAGTTATAGAATATGTAAAATTAAGGATGAAATAGACGGGGTTTCATATTGCCCGTCTATTTCTTTTGTGGTACAATGGGACGAAAAGTGTTTGGAAAGCAAAATATACTCACGAGCGATGAAATTTACCGCAATGTCCCCGGAACCTTTCGCTCATGAGTCGGGTCACTTGGTAAGTTTTAGTGATTGTCAGTATAATTTGCCGCAAGTGACAATTGAATGGAGGAGAGAAGATGAAGGCGTTTTTGATTTTGGAAGACGGCACCGTGTTTGAAGGAACGCACATCGGCGCCGACAAAGAGATGATCAGTGAGATCGTATTTAATACTTCCATGGCGGGGTATCTTGAAGTATTGACTGACCCTTCTTATGCGGGGCAGGCAGTGTGTATGACTTACCCCCTGATCGGTAACTATGGTATCTGTCGAGATGATATGGAATCTTTTAAAGCCTGGCCTGACGGCTTCATTGTAAGGGAGCTCTCCCGCATTCCCAGTAATTTTCGAAATGATTGTTCCATCCAACAGTTTCTGGAAGAAAATGATGTACCCGGAATTGCCGGTATAGATACCAGGGCTTTGGTGAAGATCCTTCGCGAGAAGGGAACCATGAACGGTATGATCACTACCGATGCCGACTATAAGTTTGACGAGATACAGCCCAGGTTGAAAGCATATACTACCGGCAGGGTGGTGGAAAAGGTCTCCTGCAAGGAGAAATATTCGCTGCAGGCTGTCACAGAGCTGTCGCAGAACGGTCCTCTGTCCGGCTTTGCGCGTTTTGACAGGGCGGCGTATGAGAGAGGGGAAAGGGAGCCCAGACCGGCTCTGGTGAAGGAACTGACCGGCGCCGGCTTAAAGGTGGCGTTGATGGATTTCGGGGCCAAGAATAATATCGCCCATTCCCTGGCATCCAGAGGGTGTGAGGTGACGGTCTATCCTGCCCTGACGTCCGCGGAGGAGATCATTGCCGCGAAGCCTGACGGCATTATGCTCAGCAACGGGCCGGGAGATCCCAAGGAGTGCACAACCATTATTGAAGAGCTTAAGAAATTATACCGCACGGATATACCGATTTTCGCGATCTGTCTGGGGCATCAGCTGATGGCCCTTGCCAACGGCGCTGACACATATAAGATGAAATATGGCCACAGGGGCGGAAATCACCCTGTAAAGGACCTGGAGACGGGAAGGGTATACATTTCCTCTCAGAATCACGGCTATGTGGTAGATACGGACAGACTGGATCCTGCGGTTGCCGTTCCCGCCTTCGTCAATGTCAACGATGGCACGAACGAAGGACTTACCTATACCGGAAAAGATATTTTTACAGTACAGTTTCATCCCGAGGCGTGCTGCGGCCCCCAGGATTCCGGGTATCTGTTCGACAGATTTACAGGGCTTATGAGGAAACGTGGCGGGAAGCTGTAGGGGCGGGAGAGATTGCCGCAAATGGAAATGGAAGCAATGGAATAAGAAAGGAGAGAATTACAATGCCGAAAAATCCTAATGTAAAACGTGTCATGGTGATCGGTTCCGGGCCTATCGTCATCGGACAGGCTGCGGAGTTCGACTATGCGGGTACACAGGCATGCCGCTCCCTGAAGGAGGAAGGTGTGGAGGTCATTCTGGTGAACTCGAATCCAGCCACCATCATGACAGATAAAGATATCGCGGATAAGGTATATATTGAACCTCTGACGGTAAAGGTCCTGGAGCAGATCATTGTAAAGGAAAAGCCGGACAGCCTTCTTCCCACCCTGGGCGGACAGGCGGGACTGAACCTGGGTATGGAGCTGGAAGAGTCCGGTTTTCTGGCCTCCCATGGGGTGACCCTTCTGGGAACCACGGCGGCTACCATCCGCAATGCGGAAGGACGGCAGGAGTTTAAGGATCTGATGGAGCGCATCGGGGAACCCTGTGCGGCTTCCAGGGTGGTGGAGAATGTGCAGGAGGGTATAGAATTCACCAATTCCATCGGCTATCCGGTGGTGCTTCGTCCCGCATACACGCTGGGCGGTTCCGGCGGCGGTATTGCACATGATCAGGTGGAACTGGAGGAGATCCTGGAGAACGGCCTGCGGCTGTCCCGTGTGGGACAGGTACTGGTGGAGCGCTGTATCGCGGGCTGGAAGGAAATCGAGTATGAAGTGATGCGTGACAGTGCGGGCAACTGTATCACCGTATGTAATATGGAGAATATCGATCCCGTGGGGGTGCATACCGGCGACAGCATTGTGGTTGCGCCGTCCCAGACTCTGAGCGACAAAGAATATCAGATGCTGAGAACTTCCGCTCTGAATATCATCAGTGAGCTGAAGATCACCGGTGGCTGTAATGTCCAGTTCGCACTGCATCCCACCAGCTTTGAGTACTGTGTCATTGAGGTAAATCCCCGTGTGAGCCGCTCCTCAGCGCTGGCTTCCAAGGCCACAGGCTATCCCATTGCCAAGGTTGCGGCAAAGATCGCTCTGGGCTATACGCTGGATGAGATCAGGAACGCCATTACCCAAAAGACGTATGCGG
>JAIEKC010000455.1:0-7292 GCA_029064505.1 Acetatifactor sp. | reverse complement strand
GAAGGATTTTGTTGAAAAATAGAGTTATTTTGCATACATACAATGGTATACTGAGAGCGGAAGAAACCAATACTTATATTATCTGTTATCAATATGCCGGAGGAACATTATGGATTCTGTAAATATGCTGGTATCAGGAATCATCAGTAAGGAAGACAGGCGGTATGCCAGAGTGTCTTTCATCCGCGGAAAGGATGTTGCGGAGGGGATTGTGCCTGACGGTATCGTGGACCATGTGGAAGGCTTTTCGGATGATGAAGTGTTCAAGCTGGAACGGTATCTGAGGGAAAACCGCGGAGAGATCATGGAACAGGCGAGAAAGGTCAATCCGATCAAAAACTGGCTGGGATTGTGACAGTTCGGCCTGATCCCGCGGAAGGGTTTATCTGAATTGCTGTGAACAGTGAGCTGCTGCATAATAAAAAAGAAATGCCCCTGCATGGTGCAAGGGGCATTTCTGCGTGTGCGCCCGGCGCGCACATTTCTAAAATTCTAAGCCGGTCATTTGTCTTTGGAAGACAAATGATTTAAGGCAAACGCAATACATTGGTTAATAAATTCGTTGCGGCTGATGCCCGCATGCTCTGCAGAAGAGTCTACCGTTTTTAATACTTCAGAATCAATTCGGATAGAGATAACCTCTTTTTCATGTTTATAGGGGACGAATTCTTTCATAGGCACGGCCTCCTTTGCGGTTGGTACGTTCATAATATAATTATAAGTGTTTGAATGCAAGAAGAAAATATTCAATAAAGTATTCAAAATATGAGAAACGTAAAAACTGAATTGTAACATATGTTATTGAACCCCGTAAAAAAGCTCAATGCAGTATGGCAAAAGCCCCCGTTTAATGGTATAATGTCCGCAAAGGGCAGAGTCAAGTGCCCGAAGAGGCAGCAGCCGCGCTTGCACGGGCAGATGCTTCTTCGGGGATTTGACGAGCGAAGCGACCCCTGAAAATCTCGGATTTTCAGGGGCTCGGCCCGCGGCTTTCGGAAATATGGTACATCCGCAAAGGGCAGAGTCAAGTGCCCGAAGAGGCAGCAGCCGTGCTTGCACGGGCAGATGCTTCTTCGGGGTCTCCTCCTCCATATGTAAGGCAGTCAGCGGCCGAATGGCTGAATACAACAGTCTGAATATAACAGAATCGAAAGAGGGTTTGGCATGAGCATCAAGAAAGAAAAGGTATTTGTGGTAGGGCATAAGAATCCGGATACGGATTCCATCTGTTCCGCGATCTGCTATGCCCATTTAAAGAGCGAGCTGAACAGGGATGTGGAATACATAGCCGTGCGGGCAGGGCATCTTAACGAGGAGAGTCAGTATGTGATGGAGCGCTTTGATGTACATCCCCCCGTGTATATCAAGGATGTCAGGACCCAGGTGCGGGATATCGAGATCCGGGAGACGGAGGGAGTATCCCAGGATATTTCCCTGAAAAAGGCATGGAGCCTTATGCGGGATGACAATGTCGTCACTCTGCCCATTACAGAGGGAAACAAGCTTGTGGGCCTGATCACTATCGGAGATATCGCCACTTCTTATATGGACGTCTATGACAGTAAGATCCTTGCCACGGCGAAGACCAGGTATAAGAATATTCTGGAGACGCTGGACGGGCATATGGTAACCGGGGATGCGGAGGCTCTTTTTGACAGGGGAAAGGTGCTGATCGCGGCGGCAAATCCCGATCTGATGGAAAATTATATTGAGGAACATGATCTGGTCATATTGGGAAACCGATATGAATCCCAGCTCTGTGCCATTGAGATGAAGGCGGACTGCATCGTGGTGTGCGAGGGTGCTCCCGTGTCCATGACGATCAAGAAACTGGCGGAAGAGAATGGGTGCACGGTGATCGGCACGCCCCATGACACTTACACAGTGGCAAGGCTGATCAACCAGAGTATGCCCATTGCCCATTTCATGCGGACAGAGCGGCTCATCACTTTCCGTCTGGACGAATTTACCGAGACCATCAAGGATGTGATGGCAAAAAAGAGGCACAGAGATTTTCCCATACTGGATAAATACGGCAATTATGTGGGAATGATATCCAGACGAAACCTTTTGAATATGTCGCCGAAGAAGCTTATTCTGGTGGATCACAATGAAAAGAATCAGGCCGTAAACGGAATAGAAAACGCGGAGATCCTGGAGATCATCGATCATCACCGCCTGGGCAGCCTGGAGACCATAGCCCCTGTATTTTTCCGCAATCAGCCGCTGGGCTGTACGGCAACGATCATTTACCAGATGTATCGGGAAAACGGAGTGGAAATTACAAAAACCATAGCATCCCTGCTGTGTGCGGCGATCCTGTCGGACACGCTGATGTACCGTTCCCCCACCTGCACGGAGTACGACAAAAGGACGGCGGAAGAGCTTGCGGCCATTGCGGGGATCCGGGTGGAGGAATTTGCAAGGGAGATGTTCAAGGCGGGAAGCAATCTGAAGGACAAGGAACCCAAAGAAATCTTTTACCAGGATTATAAGACCTTCTCCAGCAACGATATATCCTTCGGGGTGGGACAGATCAACGCCATGACGGAAGAAGAACTGGCGGACATTAAGAAAAAGCTTCTGCCCTATCTGAAAGAGACGGCGGAATCCATGAAAGTCAATATGATCTTCTTCATGCTTACGAATATTATCAATGAAACCACAGAACTGCTGTATGTGGGAGACAATGCGGAGGAAACGATACAGAATGCTTTCGGAGTTCAGACGGATGTGGATTCCTTCCGGCTGGAGGGCGTGATCTCCCGAAAGAAGCAGCTGATCCCGGCGCTGATGGCGAGTATGCAGCAGTAGAGAGCTGCCGTACGCTTGATCTTTGATGGTATTCTCAAAGAAAAGTCCTGTGCGTTGTTTCCCTGCGGAGATGCTGCAGTCTGCAGCCGCCTGATCCGCACGGTGCAATCGGCGACGATGATTCAAAACGAGTGAAAGCAATAAGCAAATATGAGTGGAAAAGTGAAGACAGAACAAAATACAAAATACGGCCGCAGGGAAAACCTGCTGGAAAACCTGTTTATCGTGATACTGGTGTTCTACCCCCTGCGGCATGTTAACTGGGGCCTGGATCTGTGGGATACCGGTTATAATTATGCTAATTTTCAGTATATGGGAACGGAGCACATGGACTCCATGTGGCTGTTTTCCACCTGGCTGTCCAATGCGCTGGGAAATCTGCTGATGAAACTGCCCAGTGCGGGGAGTCTGATGGGCATGAACTTTTACACCGGTCTTTTGGTCAGCCTGCTTGCTGTGGCGGGTTATTTCTTTTGTACCCGAAAGCTCAGAATGCCCGGCTGGGCGGCTTTTGTGGGGGAGCTTGCCGCGATCAGCCTCTGCTGGTGCCCCACGGCGCTTTTGTATAATTATCTGACATATGTATTTTTCCTGCTGTGTGTGATCCTGTTGTATGTGGGACTTACAGAAGGAAAAAATATCTGCCTTGTTCTGGCGGGTGTTTGTCTGGGAGCAAACGTACTGGTGCGTTTTTCCAATCTTCCGGAGGCGGCGCTGATCCTTGCGGTATGGGCGTATGATGTGGCGGTATGGCGCAGGGAAAAGGGCTCCGCTGCAGTTCGGGGAGAGGGGTTGTGGCGCAGGCTGGGACAGCATACCTTCTGGTGCTTTGCGGGGTACGGTTCTTCTCTGCTGGCGCTGCTCGGTTACATTCATGTGAGATACGGTTTCGGAAATTATGTGGCAGGCATCCAGAGACTCTTTGCCATGACGGATACCGCTACGGATTATAAGGCGGATTCCATGCTGATGGGGATGATCAATGTCTATGTGGAAAACCTGTACTGGGTGATGCGGATCGGTATCATTTTGGCGGGGGGAATCCTATTCTCCGTTTTGGTGAACCTGTTGCTGCGGACATATGGCAGGCTGAATAAAGTACTCTGGTGGTGGAGCGGCAGGCTTCTTCTGGCGTCAGCCGGGGCGGTGTCGCTGACATGGCTGTATGTGAAAGGTTTCCGCACCTCAGAAGAAATGGCGGGGCTCTTTCCCGGGTTTGCGGATCTGCAGCCGGCCTTTATCTTTGCAACGGCACTGGCGGTGTGGCTGGCGTTGACTGTTGCGGCCGGATGGCTGCTGCAGAAGCGCTGCGGGATGGAGAAGGCGCTGTGGTGGGAGAGCAGATTTCTCTGGGCGGCGGTCAGTGTGATCATGCTGGTGTGGCTGTATGTGAGAGGATTCTGCTCCCTGGATTTTTTGTGGGACGGCCCCATAAGCTATGGCCCCATGCTCCGGCCGGGAGTCCTTTTTCTGATGCTGACCATGTTTGTGGGCGTGGTGTGCTTCCTGAATCCCGGGAGCTCAGAGTCGGAAAAGCTGATCGGCGCGATGGTGGTATTGGTGGTGCTGTTAACTTCTCTCGGCAGTAATAATAAAGTATATCCCAGTATGAACAATCTTTTTGTGGCAGCGCCTTATACGCTGTGGCAATGCTGGCGTTTCTGCACTCGTGTGAAGGAGAAGCGTATCGGAAGATTTACACTCAGCGCCTTTCCCGCCAAGGGACTTTTGGCTGCGTTCCTGTGCATGTGCCTGTTTCAGTTCGGGGGCTTCGGTGCGAAATTTGTCTTTGCGGAAGCCACCGGAGTATATAACCTCACATCCTCTGTGGAAAACAATCCTGTTCTCAGGAATATAAAAATGAGCCCTGAAAGGGCGCGATGGCTGACGGAGCTCAGTGATCATGTGGAAGAGCGCGGGCTGCAGGGCCGGGATGTGATCCTGTACGGCAATGTGCCGTCCCTTTCTTACTATCTGCAGATGCCGCCTGCGTTTAACGCGTGGTGTGATCTGCGTTCTTACAGCTATGACACTATGGCAGGCGATCTGGAGGAGACAGAGAGAAAGATCCGGGAAGAAGGCGGGGAAAAACCGGTTGTTCTGGTGGATCATACGTATGAAGGATCAGGGAATGGTGAAGCGGGAAATTGGACATGGAGCGAAAAGTGGAAGCTGATCCGGGATTTTATGGATCGAAACGGATATGAGCTGACCTGGCAGAATGACCGCTTCGCCTTTTATGAGTAAATGCCGTTTATTCCCGCAGGCAGTGAGCCGGGTCCGGCGCAGCTGTCTTTATGCCATTGTCCGGGTAGGTGCTTTGATTTGGAAAGGTCCGCAGCTTATAAAAGCTGCAGACCTTTTTTCTCCGCTTCCGCCATGACATCTTCCGGCCAGAGGGAACTCTGTACCTCGCCAATATGCGCTTTGCGCAGGAAGAACATACAGATCCGAGACTGGCCGATACCGCCGCCGATGGTGTAAGGCACTTCCCCGTTGATGACTGCCTGATGGAAAGGCAGCTCTGCACGTTCGGTACATCCCGCCTTCTCCAGCTGCGACAGCAGGGCCTCCTTATCCACACGGATCCCCATGCTGGAGAGCTCCAATGCGATATCCAGAACGGGATAGTATACGATGATATCGGCGTTTAACTGCCAGTCGTCATAATCCGGAGCGCGGCCGTCATGGGGTTCGCCGTTGTCCAGTTTATCCCCGATCTGCATGATGCAGACGGCGCCCTTTGCCTTTGCTATGTAATATTCCCTTTCCTTGGGAGTGTAGTCGGGGAACATTTCGGCCAGCTCCGAGGTAGTGATAAAGAAAATATCATGGGGCAGGATCTCTTCAATGTAATCGAAATGGATCGCCATGTATTTCTCGGTCTTGCGAAGTACCTTGTAGATGGTGCGCACGGTATCTATCAGGGTATCCCGGGTGCGTTCCTCCCTGCTGATGATCTTCTCCCAGTCCCACTGGTCCACATAGATGGAATGGATATTGTCCACATCCTCATCCCTGCGGATCGCGCTCATATCCGTGTAGAGTCCCTCGCCTGCGGCAAAGCCGTATTTTTTCAGAGCGTAGCGCTTCCACTTGGCCAGGGAATGCACGATCTCACCCTCTCTGCCGTTCTGATATTTGATATCGAAGGAGACGGGGCGTTCCACGCCGTTTAAGTTGTCATTCAGTCCGGATGCGGGATCCACAAACAGAGGGGCGGAAACTCTCAAAAGGTTTAAGCGTTCCGCCAGCAGGGTCTGAAAGAAATCCTTCACTGTCTTGATGGCGACCTGCGTGTCGTGGAGATTTAATTCTGATCTGTAATCTTTAGGTAATTTCAAATTTGACATATTTTTGTCTTCCTTATTATTATGAATTATTTTCATATATCATTTAACCGCTTTTTCCCGGAATTTGCAATAGTTTTTTTCTTTACTTTATCTGAAAGCAGACCTGCCGCTGTACCGGGCGGACTGTCCGAACTGCTGCTTTAATTCGAAAAAATGTTCGAAAAAATCAGGAAATATACTTGCAAGTATAGAACATATGTGCTAATATAATATGGAACAAACGTTCTAAGGCTTGATATAGGGAGGTGGAGCTGTGGAATTCCTGACTACAGGACAGGAGATGTCCCTGATGGACAAATTGGGTATTCTGGCGAATTCGGCGAAATATGATGTGGCGTGTACATCCAGCGGTGTGGACCGCAAGGGGAACGGTGTGGATATGGGCAACTGTGTGGCGGCAGGCATCTGCCACAGCTTCAGCAGTGACGGGCGCTGCATTTCCCTTTTGAAGATATTGCTGACCAATGAATGTATCTATGACTGCAAGTACTGTCTGAACCGCTGTTCCAATGATGTGCCCCGGGCGACCTTTACTCCTGACGAAATCTGTACGCTGACAGTGGAGTTTTACCGCAGGAATTATATAGAGGGACTTTTTCTCAGCTCCGGTATTCTGAACAGTCCTACTTTTACCATGGAGTTGATCTTTCGCACCATATGGCTGCTGCGCAATAAGTACCGTTTTAACGGTTATGTTCATGTAAAAGCCATTCCCGGAGCCGATCCGGAGCTGATCCGGCGCACGGGCTTCCTGGTGGACAGGATGAGTATCAATCTGGAGCTGCCCACAGCGGAGGGACTGCGCACATTGGCCCCCAATAAGCACAGGAAAACTATTCTGACTCCCATGCGGCAGATACAGAATGGGATCACGGAGAATAAGAACGATCTGGTGGTCTATCGCAAAGCCCCTGTCTTTGTGGGAGGAGGACAGGCCACACAGATGATCATCGGAGCCACACCGGAGAATGATTACCAGATTTTGAATGTGGCGGAAAGCCTGTATCAGAAATTTGATCTGAAAAGAGTCTTTTATTCCGCCTTTGTCAACGTGACAGGGGATAAACAGCTTCCTGCGCTGCCGGGAGGCCCGCCGCTGCTTCGGGAGCACAGGTTATATCAGGC
>JAIEKC010000454.1:0-5236 GCA_029064505.1 Acetatifactor sp. | reverse complement strand
ATATGACTTCCATGAGCAGTATCCGTGATCTTGAGCCTTTTATGGACGAAATTGCCGCCAATGAGCCTACTCTGTTCCTATTGACAAACGTGTAAGCGCCATTATTGAAGAAAAGTATGAAAATCTGGTATCTATCACAAATGGTGTTGCAGTATTTGTTGACAAAGAAACCGGCGAAATCGCATCTTTGATTGATGTTATGGATGAACAGATGCGGGTAGACAATGAGTGGTATCAGAAGGGCTATATCCGTAAGGATATTGCTACTGTTACAGATAACTCTGCAGACGTGAAAGCAAACAGATATGTAGTAACCGTAAGCTCCTATAAACCCGGATGGGATGCGGAGTTTACCCAGAGACAGGGAGTTGACTATATTTCTATCCCTATCGAAGGCGCCTATGTAAATGCAACTTCCGGTATTGAAACCATGACTGCTGTAAACGTGAATTCCGAACATCCCGTGGAGGCGGTTAAGCTGCTGAATCTGGTATATTCTGATAAAGAGATTTATAATAAATTGCTTTATGGTCTGGAAGGAACTCATTATAATGTAGTGAGCGAGAACCATGTGGAAATTGTGGAGGATTCTGCTTATAATCTGAGCACGTATGGGTGGAAGCTTGGCAACCAGTTCAACGCATGGTATATGCCTGGTCAGGAAGATGGGCTTTGGGAAGCAACAGACAGGTTGAATAAAGAAGCAGCTGTATCTCCCCTTCGCGGATTTACCTTTGACCAGTCCAATGTACAGGCAGAGCTTGCACAGTTGTCCGCAGTAAATAAGGAGTATTATAACGGCCAGTTCACTGCTGCCGATATTGACAAGTATATTGCAGAGTTCAAGGAAAAGCTTGAACAGGCAGGTATGTCTGCTGTAATGGAAGAAGTACAGCGTCAGATCGACGAGTGGAAGGCTGCACAGTAAGGCTTTCAGTCAATAACCCCGCCGCAGGCAGCGGGGTATTGGCCCTCGCGGCATTCGTCAACCGTCCGTGCAGGCAGCGGCACAAAGCCTGCTGCGCGTGGCTTGACTCATTGCTCGCGGGAATAACTGTCAGATCAGGAATAACATCAGGGGGCTGTCGGGACATTGTCCCCGGCAGCCCTTTCATAGTGGTGTGTCCGGCGGCGCACTTTTTCAACAGGTATTCCGGCATAAGGAAGGTACAGGTATGATGAAAAATATAAATTTCAAAACGAAAAGAGATTACCGGGAAGCATTGGAGGAAATGTGCCATCCTCTCTGCAAATATTATTCTCCGTCCGGGGCGCTTTTAATGATCGGTCATACAGCGACTCATTATGGAGAGAGAACAGCAGAGCTGGAAGGCTTTTCCAGAGTGCTGTGGGGATTGGTGCCCCTGTGGTACGGCGGCGGAAGCAGCTGTCTGGACGAACTGATTCCGGAGGGGATCCGTCACGGCACCGATCCTGCGGATGCAGAATACTGGGGGGATATTCCGGATGGAGAGCAGTCTTTTGTGGAAATGGCGGCTCTGGCATATGCGGTCTGGATGACACCCCAAAAGGTTTGGGAGCCATTAGCGGAGCAAGAGAAGGAGCATTTTCAAAACTGGCTTCTGCAGATCAACATGCATTCTATTTCCGACAATAACTGGCTTTTTTTCCGGGTGTTGGTAAATTGTGCCCTGCGTCATGTGGGCGCCCGTTACAGCGAAGAGCAGCTTGGGAAGGATCTTGCAAGAGTGGATGAGTTCTATCTGGGGGATGGATGGTACAGCGATGGAGCTACCAGACAGAGGGATTACTATATTGGATTTGCCATGCATTTTTATCCTCTCATTTATGCGAAGCTGGCAGAACAGGCGGATCCGGAGCGCTGCGCAGTATATAAGGAGAGGGCAAGGCTGTTTGCTCAGGATTTTATTTACTGGTTTGGCGCCAGAGGGGAAGCGCTTCCTTTTGGCCGTTCCCAGACTTATCGCTTCGCGCAGGTCAGCTTTTGGTGTGGACTGGCTTTTGCTGATATGGAGGCCTATTCATGGGGCGTGATCAAGGGAATTGTGAACAGGCATTTCAGATATTGGTTTTCCCAGCCCATCCTGGACAGTGAGGATAAGCTGACGCTGGGATATGCCTACCCCAATCTGACGGTGTGCGAGGGCTACAATGCTCCCAATTCTCCCTATTGGGCATGGAAGAGCTTTCTGGTGCTGGCATTGCCGGAGGAGCATCCTTTCTGGACCAGTGAGGAAGAGGAGCTGCCTGCACTGGATTCTGTAAAGTGTCTGCCCCATCCATGGATGATCATGCAAAGGGAGGAGGATGGCTATGTGACAGCTCTTACCTCCGGGCAGTATGCAGAATGGGAACCGGTTCATGTGGCAGAAAAGTTTGAGAAGTTTGCGTATTCCAGCTATTTCGGATTTCAGTGTCCCAGGTCTTATTACAATCTGAATCAGGCAGCGCCCGATAATATGCTGGCATTCTGCCGTGACGGGTACTACTTTGTGAGGAGACGCTGCGAAGAGGTAACCGTGGATGAGAAGAAGGGAATCTGTTCCCGCTGGAGTCCGATGGAGGGAATTACCGTGGAGACCACCCTGCAGCCCTGCGGCAGGGGACATCTCAGAACCCATGTGATACACGCTGAATTTGCCTGCGAAGCAGTGGAGGGCGGTTTTGCATTGCCGTACCATGATCCCGGGGAAATCCGTTCACAGACAGGGACAGGCTTCAGCCGGGCAGACAGCACCATGGGCAGCAGCCGGATAGAACTGCGGGAAGGCGCCGGAATGGGTGAGGTAAGCTTCTGCGAAGCCAATGTGAACCTGCTGTACCCCAGAACGGTACTTCCGGTAATAAAATATAACATTCCGAAAGGAACAGTGTGCGTAAGCGCTTATGTGGAAGGTATCCCTGCAAAATAACACCCGGGGAACAATTGAAAGTTAACAGGTGGATCAGAGAGTAAGGCTGAATAAGCACGCATATTCAGCGAATGAGTAAAGCGTGTATGGAAACGCGCAGATAGGAAGAAACAGGATGGATCAGATTTTTAAGTTGAATCAGGCAGAAGGGATTTTTTATCCGGCCTTTGACAAATATTTATGTAAGGATGATCAGATTACTTTGGACCAGGGAGACATCGTACGCCTTTGGGATTCCCTGACCTTCCGGGGAGACAGTCATTTTACCATACATTGGTCCGGGGAGGTGGAACTGGGCGCATATGACAGCTTTCTGGCTTTCCTGTCCTTCCCGGCGGAGGCTGTGATGAAGGTCACGGGAATTGTGGATGGAAGCAGTCAGGTATTGGTGGAGCAGGCCCGCGGACATGAAGATCCGGTAGAGCTGAAGGGCCGCTTCTCACGGAAGGAAGGAGACGGTGCCCCTGTGCTGGCTGACCTGTATCTGGAGCTGGATTCTCCGGCTGCACACAATGTGGTAATTCTCTCCTGGCTAGGCTTATCCCGGCCTGATAAAGAGGCGGCGCTGGAAGCCTCTGTGCCGGTCTGGAAAGCAGAATGGGATGCACAGATCGTAAAGGGGTGCGTGGGCGGGATCGAGCATAATATGGTGCTTGACAAGGAAGAGGCAGAAGCACTGAAAGCATTGGTGGCAGGAGATGAGAAGCTTCAGCGTTTTTATCGAGCGAATGCGGAAGAAGCCATGAAGATTGATCACAGGACAATCCTCAGGGAATATGTGCCGCAGACGCCGGGAATGTATCGCTTTGTGAGGGTTAGGGACAGAGGACGCACCCATTTGGAGGGCCCTGTCTTGAATCTTGCAATTGCTGGTTTCCTGCTGGAGGAAGCCTCCTACAGTGAGCATGCAGCCAGACTGATCCTGTCTGTGATTGCCATGAAATGGTGTGAGGGGCCGGTCTGTGACATGGAGGGGTCTCAGTTTCATCACGTATGTTTTACCGAGGATCATATGCTCTCAGAGGTATCGCTGGCGATGGGCTTTCTGGGCGGCGTGCTGAGGGAAGAAGCGAAAGAGTGGATCGCGGACAAGGTGGAAGCCGCCTGGAGAGTGGTATGGGAGAAATGCCGCGAACCAGGCTACCGCAACTTTATGAATCAGGGGATGACAGGCTGCAGAGGCGCTATGCTGGGTGCGGTGTACCTGCAGCTGTGCGGAAGAGATTACCGGGAGAAAATCGAAGAAGTTTACCGTAAGCATACCGGTATTGTGAATGTATATCTGACGGAGGAAGGACACTGCGGCGAGGGCGGTAGTTATTTTGAGTATACCTTCAGCACTGCAATTCTGCTGTGGCATGTATATGCGGCTTATACACACAAGAGCTGGCAGGAGGTAGTGCTGGAAGCATTCCGCAGGGCAGGCAGATATCAGGAAGCGCTGATGTCCGTCAATGACCGCAGAGGCCGCCGTATTTCTGTAAACTGTGATGCGGGAAATGAAGTATCTACCTTGCTTTTGGTATTTATGACACTGGTATGCGACTTCCCTGAGGGCAATAATTATCTGATTGCACGTTTCTCAGGAGAAGAGTTGGAGCAGATTACAAAATCCTTTGACATGCTGTTCTACCAATATTATAAAGAACAAATAAATCTTCATCCCTGTTATCGTCTGGAACGGGAAGAGATCAGCCTGCCGGCATCCGGTCTGCTGACCTGGCGCCAGGGCAGCACCAAGCTGTTGGTGGCAGCCGAGCGAAACCCTTATACAGGGCATTTCCATGAGGACAGAGGCGAGATTGTGCTGCAGGCGGAAGGGGAAACTCTGCTTCCGGATCTGGGAACGGTCAGCTATGGCAACACTAAGAGCCTTCTGATGGATAAGCAGTCTTATCATAATGTGGCCTGTCCGGCGGATCTGACCATGCGCCCGGAGAGTGAGGTGGGGATGAAGGCCGCGGCAGCTGCAGCCTTTCCCATTACCGAAGAGCTGATCATTGAGGATATGGCAATTCCGGAGGCTGAAATATTGTACCATGATGTGCTGGAGGATGGATATGCTTTTGGCGTGGAGACCGGTATGCTGTTTGGAGAGGGCATCAGGGGTACCAGGCAGGGAAAACTTGGCAGACAAAGTCTGAAGCTTACGGACAGCTGGCAGTTCGCAGAACCCCATCCCCTGCAGGTGACCTTTCTGTCTTATCACCCGTGGAACATCAGGGAGGATGGACGGTTGGCAGAATCGGGTATTATGACGCTTTCGGTTCGGACAGAGGAAGAAACCTGGTTTGAGACAGAATCGGGGATGACGGACGGACAGGAGAGGGCAGTTCATATCC
>JAIEKC010000453.1:0-5507 GCA_029064505.1 Acetatifactor sp. | reverse complement strand
TTCCCAGGTTCACCTGCCGGAGAATATCGGAGCAAATGTCATAATAGAAGAGAGAGCTTTTGTGGGATGCAAGACCTAATTTGGAAGGCGTAGTGGGGCTGCGGTGACCAAATTGGGGCGCAGCAGGCCGCAAAGTGGGGCGTGCAGACCGGGGGAATGATTTTTCAAACACGCTCTGGAACGGCGCAGCGCGCTGATCGGAATCGGAACCATCGAACAGGCGGAGGCGGCATTTGGCTTCCGTGAAAAAATGGACGCGATTCCTGACTTTGACAGGGTATTATCTGTTCTGGAAAGGGAATTTACCCCCATTCCCTGTGACCGCTGCCAGAGATGTGTCTGTCCCCACGGGACGGAGATACATACGGTATTTCGGCAGTATCAGTACTTTTTCCTCGGAAAGGAATACTGGGCGCTGCGGAAACTGGATATGGGAATCGGACAGAGCGCCGGGTGGTGCCGGAAATGCACGGAAATGCCCTGCCTTGCCATGTGCCCCGCCGGGATACGTATCCCGGATGAGATACAGAAGATATATCGGCTTGTTTGTAACAGGCAGACGGGTCACTGAATTGTGATGGGAATGCACACTCACAAGTCTCGCGAAATCGCATAGAAACGCGTCCAAAGGACACATTGTGATTGTGACTTCGCGGAAGAGGCTGCCTGAACTGTCACGCATGTTCAGATCCACTGTCAACCGGACAGAAAATAGCCCTTGCTTCCTGCACAACACTTTCATATAATATAAGCAGTTGTTCAGAACCGGACGACTGGTTCTGAATCGCTGCGGACAGTCACGGAACCGGATATCGATGAAGAAAGTTTGCCGTGCGATTTCGCATCAGAAAATGCCGGGAACCGGAACGGGAGAGATTGATATGAATAAGAATGATTTTGCAAAGACACCGCCCATGGGCTGGAACAGCTATGATTATTACGATACCGCGGTGAACGAGGAGCAGGTGAAGGCCAATGCGGATTACATGGCTGCCCATCTAAAGGAATACGGCTGGGAGTATGTGGTGGTGGATATTCAGTGGTATGCCAACGACGCGGGAAGCAGACGGGATCAGTTCCAGTATATCCCTTTCGGGGATCAGCAGATGGATGAGTACGGCAGGCTGCAGCCGAGTCCGTCCAGATTTCCTTCTTCCGCCGGAGGAAAAGGATTCGGGCCTCTGGCAGAGTATGTGCACAGCCTGGGGCTGAAATTCGGTATTCACATTATGCGGGGCATTCCCCGCAGGGCTGCGCAGGATCACTGCCCCATACAGGGAACGGACACGACGGCGGACAGAGCGGCGGATCCTTCCTCCATCTGTATCTGGAATTCCGATATGTACGGTGTGCGCCCCACAGAGGAAGGACAGGCGTATTATGACTCTCTGATCGAAATGTATGCGCAGTGGGGTGTGGACTTTATCAAATGTGACGATATCTGCGACAGCAGGCTTTATCGGGAGGATCATTTTAACGGCTGGGGGGAGACGAGGATGCTCCACCGCGCCATTGAAAAATGCGGACGTCCCATTGTGCTGAGCCTGTCCCCCGGTCCCGCCCATATCCACCGCGCCTGGGAGTATGGAAAATATGCGAATATGTGGCGGATTACCGATGATTTCTGGGATGACTGGAAGCTGTTGAAGGCAATGTTCCCGCGCTGTGAGCTGTGGCAGGATCATGTGAAAAAAGGCTGTTTCCCCGACTGCGATATGCTGCCGCTGGGATATGTGGGAAAGGGATTCGGTGCGGAGCGGCGGGTCAATTTCACGAAGGCCGAGCAGAAGACCATGGTGACGCTGTGGTGTATGTTCCGGTCCCCGCTGATGCTGGGTGCGGAACTGACAAAGCTGGATGATTGGACGCTTTCGCTGCTCACCAACCGGGAGCTGCTGGAGCTGATGAAGGAAAGCTGCCGTGGGACTCAGATCCTGCGCACCGATGATATGGCTGTCTGGAAAAATACGGACGATGAAAGCGGGAGAGTATGTGTGGCGCTGTTTAACCTGAGCGACGCGGATGCGGAGATCTCGGTAGGGCTTTCGGAGCTGGACGAGGAATCTGGGGCGGAAGAGCCGGTACTTTACGATCTGTGGGCCAGGACGAAAAGCAGGGCAGCCGGGCGGAAGGTGACGGCGCTGGTGGAGGCTCACGGAGTGAAGGTGTACCGCATCGGGGCCCTATGACGGGATCGTGAGAAGAGCTGCTGAGCTATTATGTCATTTCATCCTGAACCTGGCAGTGATTCGGAAGCAGAAAAACGGCATATAAGCATATAACATATAGAGGAAGAGAAGTCAGTCCGGCAGGATGCAGACATGAAGCTGCCTGTCATTAAGAGGAGACAGAAGATGGAAATAGAAATAACAGGAAAAAGGGGTCCTGATATCCCCAAAGAATTTATCGGCCTTTTTATCGAAGACATCAATTATGCCGTGGACGGAGGACTGTATGCGGAACTGTTGGAGAACCGGAATTTTGAAAGCATGGATGTTTACGGAGGGAAAGACAGCGATTATTATGCCGTACCGGATGGCTTGTACGCCTGGGATGTGTATCCGAAGGGAAGCAATGTGCAGCTTATGATCGTCCAGGGAAGCCCGGTCCATGTAAATAATCCCCATTATCTGCGGGTGAGATCCAAAGAAGCGGGAAGCGGATTCTGCAATAAAGCGTATGACGGAATTTACATGCGCCCGAATCTTACCTGTCATATTTCCTTTTATGCCAGAAATGTGGATTATGAGGGACGGATCCGTGTGGCAATTGTGAAAGACGGCGAGATCGCCGTGTCAAAGGATATGGGGACTATAAAAGAGGACAGGCATGGCTGGCATAAATGGGAAAAGTATGAGCTGGACCTGACCCTGGAAGAAGAAGTGCGCGGCGCACAGTTTGTGGTTTTCCTGGAAAAGGAAGGTGTGATGGAGTTTGACTTTTTCTCCATGGTACCGGAGGATGCGGTATGCGGAATCTTCCGAAAAGACCTTGCGGAAATGCTGAAAGACCTGGAGCCGGGATTTCTGCGTTTCCCCGGAGGCTGTGTGGTAGAGGGCAATACTCTGGCGAACCGTTATCAATTCAAGGATACCCTGGGAAGACCGGAGGAACGCCGGTATAACTGGAACCGGTGGGCAGTGCACGGAAACAGTGAGGAAAATGATTATCACAGCAGATATTCGCATTATGGCCAGACCTGCGGGATCGGTTTTTACGAATATTTTCTGCTCTGCGAATATCTGGGGGCAAAGCCGCTTCCGGTATTGGGAGTGGGGCTTGCGTGCCAGTACCAGTCTCATGAAAAGGTGGAACCGGAAGACCCGGAGATCCGGAAGTACATACAGGACTACCTGGATCTGATCGAATTTGCAAACGGTGATTCCGATACCGGGTGGGGAGCCGTCCGCGCCGCAATGGGTCACAGCGAACCTTTCGGACTGGAGATGATCGGAGTGGGGAACGAGCAGTGGGAGACGGAGGAAAGCCGTTTCTTTGAGAGATACACATTGTTTGAGCGAGAGATCCATAAGGTCCATCCGGAGATCAAACTGATCGGAACCGCGGGACCGGAACTGGATTCCCCCCGTTTCGAGGCGGCATGGCAGTTCTATCACGGCAACGAAGACAAGAAAGATTTCGCCTATGCGGTGGATGAGCATTATTATACAAGTCCCCAGTGGTTCCTGAGTCATCTGGACTATTTTGATAAGGTGTCCAGAGTGACAAAAGTATTCTTTGGGGAATACGCGGCCCATCCCGCAAAAGGGACGGAAATGGATCCTCTGGAGAAAAACAATCTGGAAGGGGCATTGGCGGAAGCGGCCTTTCTGACGGGGGCAGCCAGGAACTGTGACGCAGTGGTGATGACCTGCTACGCGCCGCTGCTTGCAAGGATCGGCTATACACAGTGGAGTCCCGATCTGATCTGGTTTGACGACAGGAGCGCATACAGAACACCCAGCTATTATGTACAGCAGATGTTTTCCCAAAATGCCGGGGACTATAATGTAGCGGTCGGATCAGGGGAAATTCCCTGCCAGGTATCCTGTGACAGAGAGAAAAAGGAGATCATTGTGAAGCTGGTAAATCCTGAGACCGATACAAAGAAGGTCCGTCTGGTTTTGGACCCGGTCTGGAACAGGCGGGAAGAGCCGGTCACGGAAATACTGCTCACGGGCAAAGTCCCCACTGAGACGAATTCCATTGAGAGGGAAACGGTCAGGCCGCAGGTGAACCGGATCCGTCTGGACGACGGAGGTTATGTAATGCAGCCCCTCTCCTTTGCGGTGTTAAGGATCCCGGTGAAAATAGACGGATAAGGCGCCGTCTGTCCGGAAATGCTGCAGGTTGTCTTAATGGTTCCGGGTGAAAAATACATGGATTTTGCCGTCTTGACCGCAGGGCTTCTGGTCGGTATCGGAATACCGCTCGGAAATAACTGTCAGAGAACGCGGAAGAAGTATGGAACAGTTCCTGGAGCGTGTTTGAAAAATCATTCCCCCGGTCTGCACGTTCCACTTCGCGGCCTGCTGCGCCCCAATTTGGTCACCGTAGCCCCACTGCGCCTCCCAATTGGGTCTTGCATCCCACAAAGTGTGACGCACACCCCAGGGAAAGCATTTTTCAAACACGCTCTAGCGGAACGGAAAAGGTAAGGTTAAAAACTGGCATTGTAAAAAATATCTGAACTGGATATTTTGACAATGCCAGTTTTATAGTATCATGTGACAGAAAAAGAGCAGAGGCTTCGGAATGGAGGAAAAAATGGCAGGAGATCGTTATGAATTAAATAAAAATCTGGCACAGATGTTAAAGGGCGGGGTCATCATGGATGTGACCACCCCGGAACAGGCGCGTATCGCACAGGAGGCGGGCGCATGCGCCGTTATGGCGCTGGAAAGGATACCTGCGGATATCAGGGCGGCAGGGGGCGTGTCAAGGATGAGCGATCCGAAAATGATAAGGGGGATCCAGGAGGCCGTTTCCATCCCGGTCATGGCAAAATGTCGGATAGGTCATTTCGTGGAAGCGCAGATCCTTGAGGCTATTGAGATCGACTATATTGACGAGAGCGAGGTACTTTCTCCGGCTGATGACGTCTATCACATTGACAAGACTAAATTCAATGTGCCCTTTGTCTGCGGGGCAAAGGATCTGGGCGAAGCGCTGAGACGTATCAGCGAGGGCGCGGCCATGATCCGCACGAAGGGGGAGCCGGGTACGGGAGATGTGATACAGGCGGTCCGTCATATGAGGGCAATGAACGCAGAGATCCGAAGGGTCCAAAACCTTTCGGAGGATGAGCTTTACGAGGCGGCGAAGCAGCTTCAGGTGTCCGTGGAGCTGCTGCGGTATGTCCGTGAAAGCGGAAAGCTGCCCGTTGTAAATTTTGCCGCGGGAGGCGTGGCAACTCCCGCAGATGCGGCGCTGATGATGCAGCTGGGGGCGGAAGGCGTGTTTGTAGGTTCCGGTATTTTCAAGTCGGGCAATCCTGCGAAGAGGGC
>JAIEKC010000452.1:0-4226 GCA_029064505.1 Acetatifactor sp. | reverse complement strand
AAGAGTGTGGAGCTGATAGCGGAGGATGACGGGGGCTGATACGGAGATCTGTTCTCGGTGCCTTTCCCGGTTTTCGACAGTCCCACAACAGAGTAGACAGATCACTGAACGGATATGGCCTGTCAGTTGCTTTAGAAAAACTTTATACTTTCCTTCTTGATTTTTGTTTCAATAGTGTTATATTAATTATAGAACAGAGAAACAATAAAGCGTGAGCAGGGAGACAGAGTCGATCATGTTGCCGCAGACGCGGTATTTAGCTCACTGTTCACGGGAATAAAGGAGGCAAAGCATATGAACATTCAGAAATTTACACAGAAGTCCGTGGAGGCTGTGCAGGGCTGTGAGAAGCTTGCCTACGAATACGGCAATCAGGAGATCGAGCAGGAGCATCTGCTGTACAGTCTCCTGACCATAGAGGACAGCCTGATCCTGAAGCTTGTGGAGAAGATGGAGATCCAGAAGGAGCATTTCGTGAACCGTGTCCGCCAGGCAGTGGAGAAGCGGGTAAAGGTTCAGGGCGGTCAGGTGTATATAGGACAGGATCTGAACAAAGTACTGATAAGTGCGGAGGACGAGGCGAAGCAGCTGGGGGACGAGTATGTGTCCGTGGAGCATCTCTTCCTTGCCATGTTAAGGCATCCCAACCGGGAGATCAGCGCCATCTGGAAGGAGTATGGCATTACCAGGGAACGCTTCCTGCAGGCTCTGTCCACCGTGAGAGGAAATCAGCGTGTCACCTCGGACAATCCGGAGGCCACATACGACACTCTGGAAAAGTACGGGCAGGATCTGGTGGAGAAGGCCAGGAACCAGAAGCTGGATCCGGTCATCGGCAGAGACGGTGAGATCCGGAATGTGATCCGCATTCTCTCCCGCAAGACGAAGAACAATCCCGTTCTCATCGGAGAACCCGGTGTGGGTAAAACGGCGGTGGTGGAAGGACTGGCCCAGCGTATCGTCAGAGGCGATGTGCCCCAGGGGCTGAAGGACAAGAAGATATTTGCTCTGGATATGGGAGCGCTGGTGGCAGGGGCCAAATACAGGGGCGAGTTTGAAGAGCGCCTGAAAGCCGTACTGGAGGATGTGAAGAACAGTGACGGACAGATCATTCTGTTCATTGACGAGCTCCACACCATTGTGGGGGCGGGCAAATCAGACGGCGCACTGGACGCGGGGAATATGTTAAAGCCCATGCTGGCCAGGGGCGAACTGCACTGTATCGGCGCCACCACTCTGGACGAGTACAGACAGTATATTGAGAAGGATCCCGCCCTGGAGCGCCGGTTCCAGCCGGTGATGGTGGAAGAGCCTACGGTGGAGGATACCATTTCCATTTTGCGGGGCTTGAAGGAGCGGTATGAGGTCTATCATGGCGTGAAGATCATGGACAATGCACTGGTCAGTGCGGCAGTGCTTTCCAACCGCTACATTTCCGACCGATACCTGCCGGACAAGGCTATCGACCTGGTGGACGAGGCCTGCGCGCTGATCAAGACGGAGCTGGACAGCATGCCCACGGAGCTGGATGAACTGCAGCGGAGGATTATGCAGATGGAGATCGAGGAGGCGGCTCTGAAAAAGGAGGATGACCGTCTCAGCGTGGAGAGGCTTGCAAGCCTGCAGAAGGAGCTGGCGGAGTATAAGGATGACTTCGCAGCGAAGAAGGCCCAGTGGGATAATGAGAAAGCGTCCGTGGACAGACTTTCCAGACTGAGGGAAGAGATCGACAGTGTGGGCAGCGAGATCCAGATCGCCCAGAGGGAGGGAAATCTGGAGAAGGCGGCGGAACTGAGCTACGGCAGGCTGCCGGCGCTGAAAAAGCAGCTGGAGCAGGAGGAAGAACGGATCGGGGATTCGGAGCTGTCTCTGGTCCATGAAAAGGTTTCCGATGAGGAGATCGCAAGGATCATTTCCCGGTGGACGGGCATTCCTGTGGCCAAGCTGACGGAGAGCGAGCGGAATAAGACGCTGCATCTGGATGAAGAGCTTCATAAGCGGGTGATCGGGCAGGAGGAAGGCGTCACCAAGGTATCGGAGGCGATTATCCGTTCCAAGGCGGGGATCAAGGATCCCACAAAGCCCATCGGCTCCTTCCTGTTCCTGGGGCCTACCGGCGTGGGTAAGACAGAGCTGGCGAAGACGCTGGCAGCCGCTCTGTTTGATGACGAGAACAACATGGTCCGCATTGACATGAGCGAGTATATGGAGAAATATTCGGTTTCCAGACTGATCGGAGCGCCTCCCGGATACGTGGGATATGAGGAGGGCGGCCAGCTGACGGAAGCGGTCCGTAGAAAGCATTACTGTGTTGTACTCTTCGATGAAATAGAGAAAGCGCATCCGGATGTATTTAATGTGCTGCTGCAGGTTCTGGACGACGGACGCATCACAGATTCCCAGGGCAGAACGGTGGATTTTAAGAATACCATATTGATCATGACCTCCAATATCGGGGCGGGTTACCTTCTGGATGGCATTCAGGAGGACGGTTCCATCAGCGAAGAGGCGGAAAAGCTGGTGATGAATGACCTGCGGGGGCATTTCCGTCCGGAATTCCTGAACCGGCTGGATGAGACGATTCTGTTTAAACCGCTGACAAAGGACAATATTGGCGGTATCGTAGACCTGATCATTGCGGATCTGAACAGACGTCTCTCCGACAGGGAACTTTGGCTGGAGCTGACGGAGGATGCGGAGCGTCACATTATTGACAATGCCTATGATCCCGTTTACGGAGCCCGCCCTCTGAAAAGGTACATTCAGAAGTATGTGGAGACACTGACGGCAAAGCTGATCCTGTCAGACGGTGTGCGGTCGGGAGATACTGTCCTGATCGATGTGGAAAACGGGGAACTGTGCGCAAAGGTAAAGGCATGAATGATCTGAAATTCTACCCATCGATCATCGCGGATTGATCGATATACGGAAGGCTGTCTGCACCGGATACGGAGTGCGGCAGCCTTTTTGCGTCTTGTAAAACTGTATTTTATCAGATACAATAGGCTGAGAGATGATCCTGCCATCTGCATGCCCCACTTTGCAGTATATTTGGATCGGATTCAGGCTGTATAGCCTGCCGTGCGCCATTCATTTGGCCGATCAACAGCAGGATGATCTGATCTCCCGCCAAGTGTGCCGCACATCTGTCAGAAAGCAATTATCAAATACGTTCCGGAGGGAGTCGGAAGAGAAAGGAATGGATATGATACCCAAAGATCCGGTAATGTTGTTAAGTTTTGTAAATCTGAAGCTCAGGGACTTCTATGGGAGTCTGGAGGCGCTCTGTGAGGATCTTGCCATAGACAGGCAGGAGTTGACGGAAAAGCTGGCATCCATAGATTATCATTATGATGAGGAGAGGAACCGCTTTGTGTAGAGTATTGAAAAAGGGACTGCGGTGTCAGATCTGTACCGGCTGCGGATTGTGCCCCGGAGTGACATGGGAGAATGGCGGTTTCGGCGGCCCGCGCGCCGAAGCAATGCGTGAGGACGGAGAGCCGGTGGGTCTGCGCGCCGAAGCAATGCGTGAGGATGGGGAGTCGGTGGGTCTGCACACCGAAGTGGCACGGAAGGACAGCGGTTCAGGCAGGCTGCAGGTGTTGACGGAGGATGCCCTCAGGGGAGCGCGGATTCCCTTTGCGCGCAGCGGGAAGAGGCTGGCGGTGGCGGATATAGGCACCACCACCATCGCCATGCTGTTGTATGGATCGGACGGAAGCGTGGCGGACCGCTTTGTCGAAGTGAATCCGCAGACGGCATACGGAGCGGATGTGCTGTCCAGGATCAGGGCGGCGGAGAAGCCTTCTGCCGCGGCAGCAATGCGGGAGTCGGTCAGAAGTGTGCTGGGAAAGGGATTGAAAAGGTTCCGGAAAAAGCTGTCAGCAGGGGAAGAGCTGTGCCTGGTGATCGCAGCCAACACCACCATGACCTACCTGCTTATGGGGTGGGATACCGCCGAGCTGGGACATGCGCCATTTCGGGCATCCGGACTTTCCGGGGCGGAGACGGAAATAGACGGTGTCAGCAGCTTTGTGCTGCCCGGATTTTCCGCTTTTGTGGGCGGTGATATTCTGACAGGCTGCTGCGCCTGCGGAATGACTGACCGGAAAGAGATCACATTGCTCATTGATCTGGGAACCAACGGGGAGTTATTGTTGGGAAACTGTGATCGGAGGATTGCCTGTGCCACAGCCGCGGGGCCGGCGTTTGAAGGGGGGGCCAAC
>JAIEKC010000451.1:0-1880 GCA_029064505.1 Acetatifactor sp. | reverse complement strand
TCCTCTGCGGACACCAGGATCCGCAGAGACACCGTATCCGTGTAACTGCTCTCCAAAGGTTCAATTCCGGCATTTCCAAGGAGATACAATATTTTCCCGATACTGTTGTAATCCGTACCGATCTCCACTTCCCATCCGTAGCGCATTGTCCCCAGGGTACAGTTCCGAAGCCCTTCCTTTACCGCCTGGGTATAGGCCCGGACCAGACCGCCCGTGCCCAGAAGTACACCTCCGAAATACCGGGTCACCACCACCGCAATGTTGCGGATCCCCTCCCCCAGCAGTACCTCCAGCATGGGTCTGCCCGCGGTTCCACCGGGCTCTCCGTCATCACTGCACCTGGTCAGTTCCCCTCTCGCACCGATCACATAGGCAGAGCAGTTATGTCTGGCATCCCAGTATTTCTTTTTCATCTCCTCAATGAAGGCTGATGCCTCCTCCTCACTCTCACATTTCCGGACAGTGGCGATGAAACGGGATTTCTTCTCCACATATTCCCCCTCGCCCCCTTCCAGCAGCACACGATAAGATCCTATAGTATTTTCATTCATAGCACACGTTATCCCTGTATCTGAACCATTTCACTGTTTTTTCAGATACAGAATAGCATAATTTGTCCAAAATGTGAAACAATTCTTAAGTCTGGAAAAAAAACTTTAATTACATACCGTTTTTTGTTATAATATAGCGTGTGGTATTTTCATACAGAAAGGAACATTTCAATGAATTATGGAAGAAGAGGAGTCCGCGCCAAGCAGAAGGCGCTGGTCTCCAAGACAATAAAATGGGAAAGGAAACTGATCCTGTCTGTGTTCGAGCTGATGCTCATCGCCCTGATCGGTGTCGGTATCTGTGGGGTTGCCGCGGGAATAGGTGCTTTCAAGGGTATCTTATCCTCCACTCCCGATGTCCGTTTCAGCGACATCGTAGCTTCCGGTCAGGCGACCATCGTGTACGACCGGGAGGGAAATGAGATCGACCAGTATGTAAGCACCAACTCCAACCGTATCCGCGTGGATATGGATGTGATACCGGAGTATCTGGGACAGGCTTTCGTAGCCATCGAGGACGAGCGTTTCTATCAGCATAACGGTATCGACTTCAAGGGAATCATCCGCGCCGGCTGGACATTTCTTGAGACCGGCGGCAACCGGGCGGAGGGTGCCAGCACCATCACCCAGCAGCTTTTGAAAAATACGGTCTTTACGGAATGGACACAGGAGGGCGACAATAAGATCAAGAAGATCAAGCGTAAGCTCCAGGAACAGTTCCTTGCGCTGGAGATCAGCAAGGTCTACAGCAAGGACCAGATCCTGTTGGAATACATGAACGCCATCAATCTGGGACAGAACACGCTGGGCGTGGAGTCCGCTTCCCAGCGGTATTTCGGCAAGTCCTGCAGCGAACTGACTCTGTCGGAATGCGCCGTGATCGCAAGCATCACCCAGAATCCCACCAGATACAACCCTATCAGCCATCCTGAGAATAACCGCGGCCGCCGCGAGAAGTGTCTGACCAACATGCTGGAGCTGGGCTTCATCACTCAGGAGGAATACGACGAAGCAATGGCTGATACGGATGCTGTCTACGACAGGATCGATCTGTATGACACGGACTATCGCCTGAGCACCAATTCCACTTCCGGATCCTATTTCTCCGATGCCGTTTATGAGCAGGTCAAGGAAGATCTGGTCAATATAGCGGGATACAGCGAGAGCATGACAGAACGCCTTCTGACTGCCGGGGGCCTGAGGATCTACTCTACCATGGATCCCACCATTCAGGCTATCGCGGATGAGGAATTCGCCAACGAGGACAACTATCCTCCCAATACAAAATGTTATCTGAATTACTCCCTTACCATTATGGATGCCTCCGAA
>JAIEKC010000450.1:0-1313 GCA_029064505.1 Acetatifactor sp. | reverse complement strand
ACATAACACAGGAATCCAAGGGGAAAGCATCATAAAAATAAAAATGCACGGATCGGATGCCCCGGACTGTTTTGTGTGGACGGCGCGATCATTAAATGTGACAGGATGCGAGATAGCATTCTCCAGAAGCATTCTGAGGCCGGCATCGACTAACGTGCAGTATAAGATCAGAGGTTTCATTCTGCTTCTTGCAGTATGTGTGCTTCTGCTAAGGCATAGTGACGTAAGGGCATATATTCCCCCAGCAGAAAACTTGAAAGCGGGAGAATGCGCCACTGTTGAATGGCATGTGACAGAGGCTGCTCTGGATACTTATGACTATGTAGAAAACTATCCATATATGGACTATGAATTCATAGAACAGTACCATCAGATTTTGTGGCATGATATTTATTCAATGTCAACGAACGATTACGCAGGGATGCCTCTGGAAGAGTATCTAAAACCGATTGAGGAGAGTGACAGGGAGCAGCTTGCGTTGTATGTGCGTGGGACATCCCTTTCCATGGATTATATTACGTTTGATTTCAATGATGACGGACTGGAAGATTATATGGTGTGTTATTATGGAATCCGCTGGATTGGGTCTGGCGGAAACAATGTTGATATATATGTACAGACAAGCAGAGGCTCCTTGAGAAGGGTCTTTACCGTTACGATGCGCCTTCACGATGAGAATCTGTTGAATGCCCACGCACCGGTGGCGGTGCTGGATGAGAAGACGGACAGATTCTATGCCATAGTCCAGCCGGGAAGCAACCGTATCATACGGTATGATAAGGAAGCAGGCAGATATCAATTCCAGGAAAGGGAGTAGCAACACATGAATTACGCATGGGAAGCAGTATTACAGGCAGAAAAGCAGCACAGGGATCGCGATGAACTGCGTTTTATAGAGGCGGTGAATCCCAGCCCGTATCTGGAAGTCTCCGTGGAGAATCTGAATCTGGAAAGCCCGGAGGAGAACAGGATAGAGATAAATCCGCTTTACCGGCTGGGGGACGTGTTCGGACAGCTTTTTGACAGGAACATCGAGGGACTGGAGCAGACGAGGGAAGCGTTCTTTGATGTCTGCATGCACTATATTGTGCAGCTGGATCTGAGGGACGGCTTGTCAAAAGAAGATTTTTACTGCAGGCGGATAGCCGCTGACCTTTGCGGTGGGCGGTATGGAGGGACAGCGATGAAACGCTTTTCACTTTTTGACAGAGCAGAGCAAAAAGTTATCCTGCGTTCCTGCCTGCAGCTTCTTAAGACAGGAAATTACCTGAGGGATTCAGGAAGGTGATAACCCGCCTCTATCCCCATACCCG
>JAIEKC010000045.1:0-5568 GCA_029064505.1 Acetatifactor sp. | reverse complement strand
GTTAAACACATTGGTTATCAGATTACCGTCTTTCAGAACCATATCCACACCGATCCGCTCCTCCTCCTTCATAAATACCTGTGGTTTAAAGCCCGTACTCTTAGAAGAAAGTCCCAGACTCATGAAATGCATTCGCAGCTGGTCCCTGGTGTAATGATCGAGCAGTTCATCCGCCGAAGGAGGCTTTAATTCAGAACTGCTGCTGGCTTTTGTATCCATATACAATAAATGCCGGTTTGCTGTGATGTGGGACAAGTGCACTCTCTCCATGTCCGGCACTTCCCCTTTGGGAACCTGTAATCCTGTAAATAGCCCGGTCTGGGCAATAGCATAGAAATAAATGTTATCCTCTCCGATAAACTGATAAACCGTGGATCCATCATCATACCACCATTCGGACAGATCCTCCTTCTTTCCCTGCTCCCTCAGATATGCCAGGGTAAAGGAGATCGGCGCCCACAACGATTCCGGCCATACCCAGAAAGTAAGATCCTTCAAGCCTTCACATTCCGGGAACGGCACACCCCATTCCACATTTCCGGACAGCCGAAAGGGAACCAGCGTCTTTCCGGAGGTATAATGGATATTGCAGGCTTCCAATACACTTTTAGCCTTGTCACGGTCATCCAGATTTTCAAATTCAAACACGACAGAAGGTTTCTTTTCCTCATTGGTCAATTTATGAGGGGGCAGCTTTGCTGCCAATTCTGTCAGGTTATCTATATACTTTTTCGGCACATATAACAAAGGCTTCTTCAGGAACTCCTCAACGGTTTCCAACTGATATTTACGCGTATTTGTATTTTTTCGGAGGAACTCATTATATTCCCTTATCATATGAATACAGTATTCCAGATCAAAATACCAGTTTTCCACATCTCTGAGAACCGGTTTCCTATTCGATAAGCTGCTGACGGGATCAATAAGTTCAGAAGGTAAAAACTGATGCCCTAAGGAACATTCATCCGCGTACGCTTTCTCCGAAGTACATCCCGGTATGGGACACTTTCCTGTTACCTGTCTTCCGTTCAAAAACACCTTTTTCTCCTCATCATAAAACTGAGGCATGGACATTTTTCTGACGTATCCGTTTCTGTATAAAGTTCGGAACACTTTGGCCGATACCTGTCCGTGGATCGAACCGGCCTCTCCCAGAGCCGACGCGCCGAAGAAGTCCAGACTGATTCCGTAGTTTTCCAGTGTCTTCTTCTGATCTTCATGGTTCCCGCGCACATAATCCTCCAACGTCCCTTCATATCCTGCTTCCTGCAGTCTGCGGTAGCTTTCCATGACAGGAGAGCCATAACAATCCGTTCCTGACAGAAAGATAACATTGTCCTTTCCGATCCGGTCTCTTAAAAATCTCGCGAAAATATCAGCGTGTATAAACATACCGCCCACATGCCCGAAATGTAAATTCTTATTCCCATAAGGCATACCTGCGGTAACAACTGCCCGCCTGGGAAATATCGGGCGTTCATCTGGTCCTAAACGTTTACATATCATATTGCTTTGTCCCTTTCTGTTATTCATTTCAGTTATTTGCTGCTTCCCCCTTTGTCGGGGAAGCTCTGACTGTTCCGGCATAATATACCTCCTCCCTGCAATATTCGTCAGGACAATTTCGACCCGGCCCTGACACGTTTATGTCCTTGCAGACAGCAACGCAAAGCCTGTGTGATACCCGTTTCGCTGCCCGCAGGAAATCGAGTAGGAAAGCTTTTCCCCTACTTGCTGCGCGCCCCATGCGCCGCCTTAGCGGCATATTTCCTCTGCATGGGGCTGTGCATTAAAAACGGCCGAAAACTCACATCGAGCTTTCGACCGTTTGGTTCAGATTGATCAGGATAAATCACTTACCAGGAACCCAACACAAAAAGCCCGTTGTCAGTTTTGACAATAAGCTGCTGTTGCTGGTTCATTTTATTCATGACAGTTGAAAGTCTGATCATGAGCCTGTCCTTTCTGTTATTCTGTATGATCAAAACACTGTTGCTGTTTATAGAGCTTCCATGGCAGCACGCCGAAACATTTTCTGCGCAGGAACGCAAACCGGATTTCTGATACGGATACGCGATTCATTGGATAATATTTTATAGTATACCATACTCCATTTCCTCGCATACAAGCGACCAGAAAGTCATTCTGCGATAAAAAGCTTATCTGTCCAGCTTTTCATCTTTGCCGATTATTTCATATTCTTTTTTATTTACAATCAACTTATACCAATCCGGTACTTTTAGAAAAATAATTTCCAATATTGGTTTATCCGGAAATATAATGTTCATCTTTACAGCCTTTTTTAAAACCTCTGTAGTACTAACGCGGCTTCAATAATTCTGCAATCAGGCTCTCCACCTCCTGCAGCTGCTCCCTGGAATTTTCCCGGTGACTCTGTTTGCGGTACTGAGAGGGAGACATGCCCTTCATGGCGTGAAATGCCTTTGTGAATACCAGAGCATCACTGTAGCCGCAGGAAAGAGCAATGCTCTCTATGGGGTAGGAAGTGGAATCCAGAAGCTCCCGCGCCTTTGTGATACGAAAGGTGGTCAAAAACTGCTGGGGAGACATTCCCAGGTAATTCTGGAACAGAGTGTACAGGTAACTCCTGTTGATACACACATAATCGGCCACATCCGTAACTTTAATGGAGTTACAGTAATTACTCTGGATGAAGGATACCGCCTTTTTCACATACTGGTTCCCTTTATCCTCCTCATCCTTCGCAACCACCCCGGCACTCTCCGCAATAACAGACAGAAATACCCCCAGCTGACCGTTTCTCCGCAGGTCGTCCGCTACGCCGAAGGTATTATGCTCCATCATATCACGCACAATGGTGTAAAGCTCCTGGTCCCTGTCACAGGAAAAAACAGGGTGTCTGGCAGAAAGCCCCATAGAGGTCAGATACTCCTCCGCCCGGCTTCCCCCAAAGCCCACCCACAAATAACTCCAGGGCTCCTCCTCGTCCGCCTGATAGAACGCAAGCTCATTGGGCTGGATCAAAAAGCCGTATCCCGCTTCCAGACAGTATTCTTTATCATGAAATCGGAAACTACCTTTTCCGCTCAATACATAATGAATCAGATAGTGCGGTTTGGAAGCAGGTCCAAAGCTGTGGAGGCTCTCTGTTTGTGAACAGCCGCAGCAATTTACATACAGGCTTCCAATCTTGTCATTTTCAAAATCCAGCTTGAAAGCTTTCTCCACAGCCATTTCTCCTTTCCGAAATCCCTTGACCAGAACATCCTTGAAGCGACCCTCGCGGAAATATACTGCATAACGCTGAATACTGCCCAGAGCGTGTTTGAAAAATGCTTTCCCTGGGGTGTTCGTCACACTTTGTGGGATGCAAGACCCAATTGGGGAGGCGTAGTGGGGCTACGGTAACCAAATTGGGCGCAGCAGGCCGCGAAGTGGGACGTGCAGACCGGGGGAATGATTTTTCAAACACGCTCTAGTACTCCATCCGGTCAGAAACCGTACTTTTGAACCGGTCAGCATTATGCAGTCCGGTTTCACAGCAAGTGAAGTCGTTAAGCAGTATAAACTGCTCAATATCAGATTGTCACTGTAAAACAAACTCCCGCTTATCCAGATCTTCCTGCACCTTCACCAGATGCTCCCGAATGGGAAGCTTCTGAGGGCAGACCTGCTCACATTTACCGCACTTCACACAGTTTTTCGCCTGCGCGGCCTCCCCCAGATCCTTCTCCCATCTGTTCTTCACCATACCATAGTTCTGATACATATGATAAGTATTCCAAACTCTGAAATTTTCAGGGATATTCACACCTGCCGGGCAGGGCATACAGTACCTGCATCCGGTGCAGCCATTCTGCACACGGCTGTTGATCAGCTTCACAATCTCGTCGATCTCCTGCTGTTCCTTTTCGGACAGCGGACGGAAGGAACGGAAAGTTTTCAGATTATCTTCCACCTGCTCCATAGTGCTCATTCCGCTCAATATCACCTTTACATTAGGCAGACTTCCCACCCAGCGCAGCGCGAAGGATGCCACAGATGCATCCGAGTCAAGACTGCGGAATCTTTCCGTGATATCCTCTGCAAAGGCCGCCAGAGAACCGCCTTTCACAGGCTCCATGATCACCATGGGAACGCCCTTGCTCTCCGCAAGCTTATAGCCCCTCAGACCCGCCTGTTCATCGGCGTCCATATAGTTCAGCTGAATCTGGCAGAAATCCCAGTCCCTGTAATTCAAGATCCGCTCAAAGGTCTCATAGTCATCATGGAAGGAGAATCCCAGATAACGGATCTTTCCCTCCGCCTTCAACTGTTCCAGCCTTTCAATACAGCCTATCTCCAGCATCCGGTCAAAGCGCTCCTTGTTCAAGGCATGCATCAGATAGAAATCTATGTAATCTGTCTGTAATCTGGAAAGCTGTTCATTAAAAGTAGCATCTACATCCTCTATTGTCCCCACCTTCCAGACCGGCAGCTTGGTAGCCAGGAAAAGGCTGCTTCTGTCGTATTTCTTTAGCACCCTGCCCACAAAAGGCTCACTTGCGCCTCCATGATAGGGATATGCCGTGTCAATATAGTTGACTCCTGCTGCAATGGCCTTATCCAGCATCCTCTCCGCCTCGGCCTCATCAATATTTCCCTCCGGTGTCACAGGAAAGCGCATACAGCCAAACCCTAAAAGCGATGTCTCAATTCCCAGATTCTCAAGTTTTCTTTTTTCCATTCATTCATTCCTCCCTGTCCGCTTTAACGGACACAAATAAAAGTATATGACCACAGAATCTTTCCAATTTTACGGCTGAATATACCCGTCTTCATCAAACTGAACCCCAAATTCCAGGCTGAGTTCATTGATTCGGTTGAGGATCCTGTCTTTCTCATCCCCCTCAGCGGGAGTGGGCTGGAAATTATTCCGGTCCGGCACAGAGCTGACAGAGCAGGGGATGACCCGGATTGCCTGATCCTCCTGCTTTTTCCCGTCTACAAAGGTAAAAGTCTGCTGGTATATCATGGAATCCTTATCCGTCGGATTGCGGTTTGCGCCGAAACAGAAATTTCCCAGACTGTATATAATAAACTTTCCCTTATATTCATCAATTCCTTGTAACACATGGGGATGATGCCCGATCACAAGGTCCGCTCCCCAGTCAATACATTTCTCCCCGAGGATCTTCTGGTAATCCTCCGGGTAATACTCTCTCTCCACTCCCCAGTGACAGCTGACCAGGATCAGATCAGCGCCCTGTGCCCGAAGTTCTTCGATTCCCTTCTGTATGGTATCCTCCACCAGATAACCCTGGGACACCTCATTGACAGAGATCATGCCGATATTGATACCCTTGACCTCATAGATGCCCACTGTCTTCTCGCAGGCATAAATAATACCCGCCTCTTCCACTGTCCGCACTGTGTCATCTCTGCCCTGCTGCCGGTAATCCATCATATGATTATTTCCCATGCTTACCGCTTCCACGCTGCCCGCGATAAGGATATTCACATACTCAGGATCGCCTTTGATACTGTAAACCTGTCCCTCCCTGGCCTCTTCCGCGAGAGTCAGGGGACCCTCCAGATTGACCAGCG
>JAIEKC010000449.1:0-7749 GCA_029064505.1 Acetatifactor sp. | reverse complement strand
CGCTGTGGGACGGGACTACATTGTACAAGCTGTATGAGACGGCGTACACACCCTGGGAATGGCAGCCGAAGTTAAAGAAACTGGCGGAAGAGATGGGATTGATCTTCTTTTCCTCTCCCTTTGACCTGAGCAGCATTGACTTTCTGGAGGAGATGGAGGTGCCTGCCTACAAGGTGGCAAGTCCGGAGATCACGGATATCCCGTTCCTGAAAAGGATAGCGCAGACAGGCAAGCCGATCATCATCTCCACCGGCATCGCTCATATGGCGGATATCGAACTGGCCCTGAGAACATGCAGGGAGGCGGGAAACGAACAGGTGATCCTGTTAAAGTGTACCACTGCATATCCTGCGCCCTATGAGGATATCAATCTGAAAACGATTCCGTCCATGAGGGAGAGTTTTGACTGTATCACAGGAATCTCCGATCATACGATGGGCGGCGCGGTGGCGGATGCCGCTGTGGCGCTGGGGGCTAAGGTGGTGGAAAAGCATCTGACTTTAAGACGTGCGGACGGCGGTGCGGATGCGGCTTTCTCCATGGAACCGGAGGAATTCAGGGAGATGACGGAGAATATCCGCAGGGTGGAAAAGGCTTTGGGAAAGGTGACATATGACTTGACCCCCAAGCAGCAAAACACCAGAAAATATTCCCGCTCCCTGTTCGTGGCGAAAGATATGAAGGCCGGGGAGGTATTCACCCCGGAGAATCTCCGTTCCGTGCGGCCTGCCTGTGGTCTGCATACCATGTACTATGAGGAGATCCTGGGGAAGAGGATTACCAGGGACGCCAGGCTGGGCACTCCCATGAGCTGGCAGCTGGTGGAATTTGAGCAGGAGAGTTAGGGGGAGGCGGATATGTATCTGATCCGGGCGGACGGCAATGCCCAGATAGGGGCGGGGCACCTGATGCGCTGCCTGACAATAGCGGACGCCATGAGGCGGTATGCGGACAGCCGTGAGATTCTTTTCGTCTGTGCGGACGGGCAGTCGGCAAAATTGGCAGAGAGCCGCGGTTACACAACTTATGTTCTGGGCGGCGAACCGCGGGATATGGAGGCGGAGCTCTCCGCATGGCCCCGGATACCGGAAATCGATCAAAGTACAAATGTTATTCTTGTGGACAGCTACTTTGTGACAGGGCGTTATCTGGAAGCGATCAGGGAATATGGAACGGTGGCGCTGCTGGACGATACGGGGGAGGAGTGTTTTCCTGTAGACAGGATCATTAACTACAATGCTTTTGCTGACAGGAAACAATATGAACGTCTTTACAGGGATTCGGATACGGAGTTGATCCTGGGGAGCTCTTATGTACCTGTCAGACCACAGTTTCGGGAGAGAAGCTATACAGTCAGGGAGAGAGCTGAGGATATCCTGATCACGACCGGCGGCGGGGATGCGGATAATATTGCGGGCCGGATCTTAAAGGCGATGCGGGACGGGGAGGACGAAACCGTACGCGGGAAGTTGCATTATCATTTGATAATTGGTAATTTTAACCCTCATCTGAAGGAGATGAAGGCTTTGGAAGAGCGATCAGCCAATATCCATATCTACCACAATGTGCATGACATGGCGGAGCTGATGAGTCGGTGCGATCTGGCGGTTACGGCTGGCGGATCCACGGTTTATGAGCTGGCGGTGGTGGGCGTTCCCTTTATCTGCTTCTCCTATGCGGAGAATCAGGAAAAGATGACGGAGTATTTTCAGCGGGAGGAACCCGCCCTGTCGGCGGGAGCATATCACAGGGATCCGGAGACGGTTCTGGAACGAATCGTGGAACTGACAATGGCGCTGGTGCGGGATCATGAGAAGAGAAACAGGTGTTGCTTAAATGGACGGAGGCTTGCGGACGGGCTGGGCGCGGAGCGGCTGGCAAAGCTTTTGACAGGTTCCTGACAGGAGACGGCGGGGTAAGGGTAATGTGAAAATGCAGGAAAACAGGGAGGATCGATTGAAGAAAAGAATTCAGATTAAGGGGATCATATATGGAATTGTTTCCGCGGTGTTGTTTTGCGCGCTTCTGCTGCTGACATTTCCTCTCAGGAAGACCGGGAAGACATATGCGCCGTCTATTGTTGTGCTGGGAGACAGTATCATGGGACAGGTTCGTGATGATGCTTCCGTCACGGCATCCCTTTCCGTTTCCCTGGGAAGAGAGGCTTATAACGGGGCTCTCGGCGGTACCTGTTTCAGCCGTATCGATACGGACAGGCGGAGCGCCTATACCAAGGACAGTCTTTCTTTTGCGGCGATTTCCCGGGCGGCGGCGCTGGATGACTTTGGCCTGCAGCAGACTGCCGTAGTCAGGGAAAGCGCCACGGAATATTTTCCGGAGGTGATAGATACTCTGGAGGAAATAGACTTTTCCGGTGTGGAGATTCTGCTGGTCCAGTACGGCGTCAACGACTATCATCAGGGAGTTCCTCTGGATAATCCGGAGGATCCGTATGACGAGTATACTTTCGGCGGGGCGATGCGAAGCGCGCTGTCCTTCTGGAAGAAGGCTTATCCGGATCTCAGGATCATACTGCTGACTTCCACCTACAGCTGGTATCTGTATACGGGGGAGACCTGCGAAGAGAAGGATGAGGGCGGGGGCATACTGGAGGATTATGTCAACAAGGAAATTCAGGTGGCGGAAGAGATGAACGTGGAAATCCTGGATTTGTATCACGATTTTTATCCCCACGAAGTATGGGATGACTGGAGCATATATACCAGCGACGGACTGCATCCCAATGGGGCGGGCAGGATATTGCTGGCGGACACGGTCAGGGAGTATTTGAACCAATGAAGTGACGCCGTGTCGTAATGGGAAACGGGACTGGAGTGGAGAAGCGATGGCACCGGAAGAATGGTTTAAAAAATTAAATAAGGATTTCCTGAAAAGAGAGTGGAAGACGGCTTTTTTTTCGGCGTTCGGTATCGGACTGCTGATACACATGCCGGTGCTTCTGTCGGATATTCCGAACCATGACGGGCTGGCCAGCATGTATTTTGATCAGAATATGATCACCTCCGGAAGGTGGTTTCTCATGGTGGCCTGCGGTTTTTCTTCTTTTTATACTATTCCGTGGCTGATCGGGGTAATCGGACTGCTCTTCCTTTCCGCGGCTGCAGCTGCGTTAGTGGAGCTTCTGGAGATCCGCAGGACGTGGGCGGCGGTATTGACCGGAGGACTTTTGGTCTCCTTTCCGGCGCTTGCCTCAACCTTTGCTTATGTGTTTACGATGGACGGGTATATGCTGGCGCTGCTACTGGCTGTTCTGGCAGTGCTTTTTACAAAGAAATACCGGAGGGGATTCATTCCCGGAGCGGTGTGTCTGGCGTTCAGCATGGGAACCTATCAGGCATATCTGTCCTTTGCCATGATCCTTTCCGTATATGCCATTCTGCCGCTGGCGGCAGGGCAGGAGAGCGTAAAGGAAAAAGCGAAGAAAGCTGCCCGCTATTTGTACATGGGTATCATGGGCGGGGCGCTTTATTATCTGATCCTGCAGATCCTGTTGAAAATACAGGGAAAGGAACTTGCCTCTTACCAGGGGATCAATGATATGGCCGCCGGTGCGTCGGCGGGAAGTCTGTTTGCCGTGGTAAAAGACATGTACCGGGATTTCCTTGGATTTTCCTTGAAGGGAAACGTGGTTTTCCAAAATATTCCGTCAGCGGCGGCCTGCCTGGTATTGCTGCTGGCAGCGCTGGGAGCGGGAGTTTGTCGGCTGCGGGGCAGAAAAGAGTGGAAAACCCCTCTCTTTTTCGCTATAATGATATTTGTATTGGTAATTTTTCCCGTGATCACCAATGTGATCCTTCTGATTTCCCCCAACGTGACCTACCATTTGCTGATGCGCTATCAGTGGGTGCTGATACCCGTCGGAATGGTGGCATTGGCGGGAAGAGCCTCCGGGCGGACAAAGATTTCCGCGTGGACGGAATGGGCGGCGCTTGGGGCGGCTTTTGTGCTGGTGTTCCACTATGCGGTGGCAGATAATATCGCTTATTCCAATCTGGCGAAGCGGTATGAGAAGACATACGCTTATTGTGTGCGCCTGCTTGACCGGATCGAACAGACGGAGGGATATTATCCGGATATTCCCATCGCCATGATAGGACGTGTCAGCGATGTGCAATATCCCGGAACGGACATTACCCTGTCTGTGACCTCCAATATGATCGGTCTGAGCGGCGACAGTCTGCTTTATACAGGGGATAATTACCGGGAGTTTATCAGACATTATCTGGGAGCGACGCTGAATATACAGCCTGCGGAGGCCATGGCGGAGATATACTATTCCGAGGAATACAGAGCCATGGACAGTTTTCCGGGTGAAAATTCCATTCGCATCATAGACGGTGTCATGTATATAAAAACAGAAAACCTGAGTCAATAACAGGTGGAACGGGAAGGAGGAGAAAATGGCGCTGTTGTCAATCGTACTGCCGGCCTATAATGAAGAACAGAATATTGCAAACACGGCAAAAGTACTGTCAGGGCTTCTGGAAGAAAACGAAATTGATTATGAGCTGGTGTTTATCAGTGACGGTTCCAGGGATGACACTTACAGTGAGATCAGAAAGGCGGCAGAGAGGAATGCCCGGATAAAAGGAGCCGAATTCAGCCGCAACTTCGGAAAGGAAGCCGGTATTTTCGCGGGTTTGGAGCTGACGACCGGAGACGCGGTGATCGTCATGGACTGCGACCTGCAGCACCCTCCGGAAGTGATCCCGCAGATGTGGAAACTGTGGCAGGAGGGAGCGGAGGTGGTGGAGGGCATCAAGATCAGCCGCGGCAGGGAAAGCCTGCCTCACAAGCTGTCAGCAGGTCTCTTTTACAGGATCATGAGTAAGCTGATAAAGATGGACATGAATTCCTCTTCCGACTATAAGCTGCTGGACCGGAAGGTGGCGGATGTGCTGCTGGCGCTGCCGGAACGGAATACTTTTTTCCGCGCTCTGACTTTCTGGGCTGGTTTCCGCACGGAGACGGTACAGTATGAAGTACAGGAAAGGCAGTTCGGTGAGAGCAAGTGGTCCTTTTGGAGCCTGATGAAGTATGCCATATCCAATGCAACCTCTTTCAGCACACTGCCGCTGCAGCTGGTAACCGTCATGGGAATGATATCCATACTGTTCAGTGTGGTGCTGGCTGTCCAGACGCTGGTAAAATTTCTTACGGGCACGGCGGTGGAGGGCTTTACCACTGTGATCCTGCTGATCCTGATCATCGGTGGTTTTCTGATGCTGAGCCTGGGGATCATCGGGCATTATATTGCCAGGATCTATGAGGAAGTGAAGGGGCGGCCCAAATATATCATCAATAAGGTTACAGACAATGTGCAGGGATCTGTGACCGGAGTCTGGAAGAAAAATGAACGGACGCGGAACAGACTTTGAGACAGGTCACATGCGAAACGCAAGTGAGACAGTGTGTCAGGAGTCGGAAAGGTATGGTTTTGATATGATAAATTTTAATGTGCCGCCTTATGTGGATAAAGCGGCGGACTACATTCAGGAATGTGTAAAAAATCAGAAAATCTGCGGCGACGGTGCGTATACCCAAAAGTGCAGCCAATGGATCGAGGAGAGAACGGGTACCACCAAGTGTCTGCTCACTACGTCCTGCACCCATGCCACCGAGCTTGCGGCGCTGCTTTCGGATATTCATCCCGGGGACGAGGCGATCATGCCCGCATACACTTTTGTGTCTACCGCGGATGCCTTTGTACTTCGCGGCGCGGTGCCCGTGTTCGTGGATATCCGGCCGGACACCATGAATATGGATGAGAAGCTGATCGAGGCCGCCGTCACGGAGAAGACCCGGGCCATTGTGCCGGTTCATTATGCCGGTGTGGCCTGTGAGATGGACACGATCATGGACATCGCGCAGAGACACCGTCTGATCGTGATCGAGGATGCGGCGCAGGGCATCATGGCTTCCTATAAGGGAAAGGCGCTGGGAACCTTCGGGAATTTCGGATGTTTCAGTTTCCATGAGACGAAAAATTACAGCATGGGCGAGGGCGGCGCGCTGCTGATCCGGGATGAAAAGGATGTGGAAGAGGCGGAGATCATCCGCGAGAAAGGAACGAACCGCAGCAAATATTACCGCGGACAGATTGACAAATATACCTGGATCAATTACGGTTCCTCTTATCTGCCCAGTGATATGAATGCCGCCTATCTCTATGCCCAGCTGGAGATCGCGGATGAGATCAATGAGGCGAGACTGTCTCTCTGGAATCGGTATTGGGAGAATCTGAGCGTCCTTGCGGAGGCGGGCAGGATCGAACTGCCCACGGTGCCGGAAAACTGCGTCCACAATGCGCATATGTTTTATATAAAGGCGAGGGATGTGGAGGAGCGGGCGGCATTTATCGACCACATGAAGCAAAACAACATCCTCTCGGTATTTCATTACGTTCCTCTGCATACAGCGCCTGCGGGAAGGAAATTCGGGCGGTTCCACGGGGAGGACAGATATACCACAAGGGAGAGCGAGCGCCTTGTGCGTCTGCCCATGTATTATGGCCTGAAACCGGAACAGGTGGATGAGATCTGCGAGACGGTAAAGAAATTCTATTTGTAAATATTTGTGTCGTGAATTGATAAAAAAGTGAGATCAATGGAAAGTAAAAGAATCGTGCAAAAAGCGATGGGGCATGTTTCAGCCGTATTGAAAGGTGTTCTCTTTATAGGTGTCAGCATACAGATCGTCATGGGGATTGTCTGGATGTGCTGTAATTTTCCTCATGTTCCGCAGTTCGGGGAGAGTCTTTTTTACATGCAGGTCAGCCGGACGCTGCGCTGTGATGAATATACAGGGATTCTGTATCCGGTATTTTTGTGGATCGTGAGAAGAAACCATTACGTGGTCTGTGTGTTGCAGCTTGCAGCGGCTTATGCCGCGGCGCGGCGGTTTCTGCAGGTGTTTTTGCCTGGAGAAAAATGGAGGCTGGCCTGGGGAAGTCTTGCGCTTATGACGATTCCCGTTGTATTGCAGTGCCATATGGCGCTGCTGCCATGTTCCTTTGTTTCCTCCCTTTTGCTGTTGGAGTTGTCCCTGCTGACCGGGGCTGTGAGGAAGGAGGAAGAGCGCACTTTAAAAAAGCTGGCGGAGATGTCTTTATGCTGGCTGGCTCTGGCACTGCTTTTACCGGAATATCTTTATCTGGGAGCGATACCTGTGATACTGTTTGCCATCTGCTGTTACCGGAAGTGGAGAGGGCATGGGAGGATCCCGTATTACGGTCTGCTGCTGATCGTCTCCTTTGCCGGGATGATCGTGGGAATCAACAGTATCACCCAGACACGGGGATTGTATGGGAGACTGCATAAGACACCGCTGATGACAATGACACAGAGGATTGCCTGGACCAGTATTATGACAGAGTATGAAAACTGGCCATGGCAGATCGTGTATGATGTGGGTGAATATGCGATCCTGAGTTCGGCGCAGTATGCGGATGGAATGGATTGTTATTTCTTTCCTGCCGTGGAACAGGCGGTGGCGGATCAGACCCTGACACGGCAGCAGGCAGACGATTATTATACCACGTTGACAGAGACGGCATGGAGATGGCATAAGCCTGTGATCTTAAAGGAAATGGCATGGGATGTGCTGGGGTATGGGGCGTCGCCTTTGTTTTTGCAGTTGTTTTTGACGGGAAGGGGCTATGACTCCTACAGTAACAGAAATTATGATTTCTTTCTGGAATATACGCCCGGGATGTCCAAAGGTTACATG